>JASFGH010000329.1:0-5176 GCA_050123865.1 Desulfobacterales bacterium
CCCGTCGGTGGGCTGGTATAATGTTGCGTCATTGCCGCTCTCCGGATCCATCAGCAGATTGTTAAATACTACCTATAGTGGGAAAAATATAGACACCGTGGTTCCCTCTTGCGGCCGGCTGTGCACCTCAATTTTACCCTCATGGGCCTCCATGATGGTTTTGCATAAACTCAAACCCAGACCGTAACCCCCGGTGTCTTTGGTGCGGGATTTATCCACCCGGTAAAAGGGCTCGAAAATATGGGCCAGGTCCTCTTCCGGAATTCCCATTCCAAAATCCGTTATTCGCACAATGACAAAGGTTACTTCGCATTCAGCGGATATCTGAATAGGCGCACTATCGGGTTGTGAATATTTAATCGCATTGTTGAGTATATTTTCAAACACGGTCTTGATCTGCTCAGGGTCTATATCGACCTCAATTTCCGAGGGAAGCTCAACAATTTCAATACCCGGCGGCTGGTTTTCAAAGGCGATGATTGTCTGCTTTATGAAAGCAGCCAGAGGAGTGCGCTGTTTTTTTAAATTTTCATATTTATGCTGCCGGCGCGCTGTTTCCAGAATCTCGCTGACCATTTTCTCCATTTCTCCAATGTCACTTTGAAGGCTTTGCTTGGCCTGGCTGTCTGCTAAAAATTCAAGCGCCACTTTCATGCGCGTAAGGGGGGTCCGCAGCTCATGGCTGACATCATAAAGCAGCTGTTCTTTGGTGTGCAGCATATCCCGAATGCGATCGGTCATATCATTAAATGCAGCTGCCAGATCCCGCAGTTCATCCGATTTTTTCAACGGCACCCGGTGTTTTAAATTTCCGCGACCGACTTCCATTACACCAATGTTGAGCCATTTAACCGGTCTTAAAATATAGCGAATGACAAAAAAGGCCCCTGCCAGAATCAGGGTTAACAGGAGCAGCATAATCACAAACAGTCGGTGGCGGGCGCTGTCAAATGGTAAATTGCGAGACGGGCCAAAGATAAAACAGCCCTCCTCTGAGATGACTTGGATGATATGCCGTCCCCTGTGTCGCCCATAACGAACGTCGGGATTTTGGCGCAAGCTGTGAAAGCGGCCCCTGATTTCTGTTGGCAGCTCATCTGATGTCGTCCAGCTAAGATCGGGGCTTTCGTAGCGAACATCTAAAAAGGACTCACGGGCAATTTCTCGAGCTCGGTCCAGCGTCGGGGGTGTGCCCATATCGGCAATCAGATAATTTAGGTATTGTTCTACATTTTTATGAAATGGACCGATGAACTGGTTGCGAAGGTGTATGAAAAATCCACCCACCACCAGATTAATGCAAATGCCGGTAAGAATGATCACCACCAGAAGCTTGGTGAAAACCGAGCGGAAGACTTTTTTAAACCATTGTGTTGGCATGTTTAGGTCGATAATAACAATATTCAATCTTCAATATTCAATTGGCAATAAACACATACCCGATTCCCCAAACTGTCTTGATAAATTCCGGAGATTTGGGATTGTCATTCAGCTTTTGACGCAGGCGACTGACAGCAATGTCCACCGAGCGATTGAAAGCGTCACAGTCCATACCGCGTAATTCCTGCAGGATCTGGTCGCGATTCAACACCTTACCGGTATTCCGGGCCAGCAAGGCCAGGGCCGTAAACTCATTGGTGGTCAGGTCAAGGGAATTGCCATCCAGCAAGGCAATGCGTTTATCCATATCGATGGTTAACCGTTCAAACGTGAGGGTCTGGTTATCAGCCAGCTGCTGGCTGCGGCGCAAAACAGACTGAATCCGGGCCACCAGCTCTCGCGGTTCAAAGGGCTTTGCCAGATAATCATCGGCCCCGAGCTCCAGCCCGACCACCTTATCGGTGACTTCCCCCCTGGCGGTCAGCATGATAATCGGAATGTTGCTGGCCTGGCGGATGACCCTGCAGACTTCAAAACCGTCCATATCCGGCAGCATAATGTCCAGAATCACCAGATCCGGGGCTGCCTGCTTCAGCTTTTTCAGACCCCTGGCCGGATGGGTTGCGGTGATGACGGTATAGCCAAAATCCTTCAAAAAATCTTTGAGCAGCTGATTCAGTCGGTTGTCATCATCGATGATCAGGATGGTTGGATTCATTGCCAGTAATGATTTAGCATATTTTCTATTTGGATGGTCGCTTAATAAAACTTATTTAGCGAAAAATTAACAATAAATCCGAAGCACGAAATCCTAAATTCGAAACAAATTCAAAATTCAAATATTCTAGATGTTTTGGTATTTTGAACATTTCGTATTCGGATTTGTTTCGGATTTCGATATTCGAATTTCGGATTTTATAGTTGTAGTTGCGGGTTACGTGCTGCGTGTTGCGCGCAAATAGAAAACGGCCTTAAGCTATACAACTGGTAACCCGACACGCGCAACACGCAACTTTCTACTCCCACCGATGCTGATGTTTTTCATGAAACCACTCCAGCTTGGCCACCAGTTTTTCTTTCTGCTCGGTTGACAGGGTTTTGTGAAATTCGGCCAGACGCACCACCGCCAGATCCATTATTTCCGTCATCTGTTCGCGCTTCTGCGCAATGAGTTCCTTCACCCGTTGCTGATCGATTTCCTCTTTGAGCAACTCGGCCTTAAACTCGGCATGCATGGCCTCTTTTTTGGCATGCATATCCTTGGCTTTCGCCAGAAACTCTTCTTTAATCTCATCAAGTTGCGCTCGCTGGGCATCGCTCAGGTCGAGGGTCTCGGCAATGTAATCGACCATGAACTCTGCTTTATGATTGGCAGAATGCGAGCGGCATCCATTAGATACCAGCGCCGCTAAAATAAATACACAGATCAACGAAATTGTTAAACCTTTTTTTACCATGATTCCTCCTTTGCCATAAAACAACCGGCATCAATTTAGAAAGATAAAGAAATTATCGATGGTAAAAATATAATTCAAATAAAAACAGAATGCTTTTCTGTGATGTAACAGTTTGTAACATATTGTAACACCGTGAAATTCGTTTCATTTCAATAATATTAAAAAATTCCTAAACTTTTTGCGCTGAATGCCCATTAAAAAGCAGGAGACTTCTCGGGTGGTGGATGCTGAAACAGAGTATCCGATAGAGGGCGCAGCCGTGACCATTCGCTGGTACGAAAATCACGATAGCATGGGTTCTGCACGAACCCGGACGATTGATGTCAATCAGGGCCTTTCTGATGCCGAAGGCAATTTTAAATTCCACCAGCGGCAGCACAAAAATTATGTGATGGGAATTTACAAGGCCATTAAACCGCTGTCTAAACGCTGGCGCAATAATTTGGGCGAGGAATAAAAAAGCTCCCGTTATTCATAGGCCAGGACGCGGATCAGGCCGATGGTGGCGCCGTTGTCATCGGTTGTAGCCGCATCACTGACGGACACTATTTTCTGAACGCCCTTTTCTTCGATAAATTTGTTGACCATGGCATCAAGATCTTCGAGTTCCTTACGGGCGTGAAAGATCTTCAGGGGACTTGCAAATGTTTTGACCTTAATCATATGTCACCTCCTTTAGAAAAATGATTTCGTTCATCAAACCATTTTTGGGTTTGGTTGTTTCGTATTTTGTGTTGAGCTTGTTTTGCGGAAAATTGCCGAACTCTAAGCAATTGATCATTTAACAGACCAACAAGGTCCCGGGTGTCAAAAACCGGGATGTTCATATTTTGTTTTTTTTCAAGGGTATAACTGGTCTTGAAGAGATCGCTGGCGGCTTTGCACAAAAGAATCTCAAAAAAAAGTGACAATGAAATCTTCAATAGAATTTCGTCATCTGCCATCAATCTGCTGAAAACTTTTTCGTCGCTAACGAATGAATGCCGAAAATCTTTGTCTTCCCGCAGAATTCGTTTCAAATTGGCCCTATCTGCAACACCCGGAACTACAGCCTCGATTAGAAAATCCAGATCACGGTCAGAAAGCTGCAAATTGACTATTTTGTTTAGCGGCATATCTACAGATACCTGAGTAAATTAGCGCTGCGTTCTAAATAGAAGTTAGGCCATTTCTAAAATAATACCGCCACAAAAAGCGGCAAGTGGTTCCGCTAATTTTACTTTACAAAAGTCTAAAATACCTTAGTTTAGAATGTTGACTTATACTTTCAGGAGTTGTTTATGAGAGCGCTGGCGATTTATATCGTGCTGATCAATTTGTTCGGATGTGCTGTAACCCAGCCCTCCTATGATACGCAAAGCGCTGAAAATAGCACCCATAAGACAGCGCCACAAGCGGAGCCGAATTCATCAGATCCCACCAAACCGATTAAATCCCCCCATGGCTACATCATAACTAAAGATTACGAGCTGGGTCGTTTCGGCGGTTTTGTCGGTAATTGTACCGATGACCAGAATTGGCCGTATTTCTGGAAATGTATGAGTGAAAACGCCGGTAACGGTGGTTTTAAATGAATTTATAGGTCAGAATATCGTTGCGTTGTTGAAATTATTTTTTGTTACCTTCCCCCCAAACCCCAATACTTTCCAGATTTAAGGCCACCTGCTCAGGTATCGTGCTCCTGTCACATTGGACTCAGTTGGAGTTATCAAAAATGCAGCTGTCAAATATGAGCATTGCATGCTTATTATCGATTAATCTGGATTCTATCATAAAAATAATAATTACACCACTATCTCCTATCTGCGAGGATCCTAATGTTAGAATTTTTTAATCTCCATAAACGTTCTTGACAATTAAAAGTTACTCTTTAACATCGATCCTAAAGCAGTCAGTAGATTCAAGCGCTACGAGTAGTCGCGCCATCTTGAGCTCCATAACAATGCTTACAGGCGGTTCAATTCCAACGATCTGATACTTCTTAATTGTGTAACGGAGATTCTCTACGTTTTTTTGAGCATCGGTGAGAGAATATTTTTCCTTAAACCTCATACAAGAATTTTCGGTATTAATTATATTGAGCTTTAGAAGAAAAACCAGCCAGCCGAAAAGCCGTATATCGGACTTTCTGTGTAGAAGTATGCAATCCGTAAGATTCTCAAGTTTTGATAAAAAGGGTCGATATTTCATTTTAAGTTGTATCTATACAAAAAATCAAAGTGTTGAATCTTTTACATTTCTAAAGGATCGTATCAAAAATCAAGATCTGTAAGGTTACTGCTATATGGGCATGATTAACATTAACAACCTGGAACCAGGCATGGTGTTGGCTGATGAGG
>JASFGH010000330.1:0-5174 GCA_050123865.1 Desulfobacterales bacterium
GTTATCTGGATGATTAAATATTTCTGATGTAAACGGCATAGCGGAGCTTTGTATGATTCGATCAATGAATATTGCCTGGTGGGTGCAACGCTGGGCGGAGCTGCATCCCAACAAATGCGCCATTATTTTTAAGAACGAAAAAATCACCTATTTCGAGCTGAATGAGCGGGCCAACCGGGCCAGTTGCTGGCTGCAGTCTCTGGGAATCGAAAAGGGCGATCGGGTTGCCGCGATGTTAAACAATTGCCCTGAATTTATCGATCTTTTTTTGGCCTGTGCCCGGCTGGGCGCTATTTTCGTGCCCCTTAATTTTCGGTTGGCAGCCGCGGAACTGGAATATCTTTTAAAGAATTCCCGTCCGCGATTATTTGTTTTCAGTCAGGAATTTACGGATACGGTCAAGAAACTGGATGTTGAAGATACCAGACCCTCGGTTACCCTGTCATCGGTTGGTCATAAGCCGTCTGATTCGTCGATTATAGATTACACTGCCACAGCGGCAACCTTTGATCACCAAATGCCTTTTTTAACCCGCTCCCTGGGCCCGACGGATCCCGAAGAGCCCCAGGTCATCATGTATACGTCGGGCACCACCGGTCGGCCTAAAGGGGCTGTGCTCAGTCACCGCAAGACATTTTTTAACTGTTTGAATGCCGACATATTTTTTAAATTGCATTTTGACGACATCATGCTCGTCATTTTGCCCCTTTTTCATTCCGGTGGCCTGTTCATCCAGGCAGCGCCCACCATTTATAAAGGGGCCACCCTGGTGATTCATCCCAGGTTTGATCCCGTAAAAGCGTATCAGGACATCGAGCGCTACCGTGTTACTAAATTTTTAGGAATTCCAACGGTATATCGAGCGCTTGTTAAGGTTGATCCTAAAGAAAGAGGGGCAATGTCGTCCCTGAAAGTATGCGCCGGGGGAGGGGAGAAAACCACCCCTGAGCTTTTTGAACAGTGCCGCGAGGCTGGACTGGCGTTTCGCCAGGTGATGGGGCAAACCGAAACCTCAATATTGCTGTGGGCTTCGGAAGAAGATTCATTTAAAAAGCCGGGGACTGTGGGGCGGCCGGTCTTTCATGCTGAAGTTCATATTGTGGATAAATTCGGCCGTGAAGTGCAGCCCGGAGACGTCGGTGAGATTGTTGTGAGCGGGTCAATCATGATGAAAGAATACTGGCAGGATCCGGTCCGAACCGAAGAAACCATCCGCAATGGCATGCTGTACACCGGAGATCTGGCCCGCATGGATGAAGACGGCTATTATTTTCTGGTGGACCGTGCCCGAGATATGTATATTACCGGCGGCGAAAACGTTTATCCGGCCGAGGTTGAGCGCATC
The DNA here is from genome assembly GCA_050123865.1 of Desulfobacterales bacterium. Classification (GTDB taxonomy): domain Bacteria; phylum Desulfobacterota; class Desulfobacteria; order Desulfobacterales; family JAHEIW01; genus JAHEIW01. The sequence continues at coordinate 1,346 of JASFGH010000330.1, forward strand.
TTAAGACAGCATCCGGATGTTGATGATATTGCAGTAGCCGGCGTACCCGACGAACGCTGGGGCGAAGTCGGGCATGCTTTTGTGATCGCCAAAAAAGATTCAGGTCTGCAAGCCAAAGACCTTTTATCCTATTGCCGGGAGCATATGGCCAAGTTTAAATGCCCCCGCAGCGTTACATTCTGCGAAGATTTTCCCCGCACCTCCCTTGGCAAGGTCCGTAAAATAGAGCTCATTGCCCATCAACAGGTGAAATGAGCTATCTTATGATGTGTGCTGACTCGGCTTTTACAACGGAAAAATCAGGATAATCAAAAAAAAGTTGGCCTTTTAGCCAGCAGTGCCGGCTAAAAGGCCAAATGAGCTTGCTCGCGATGGTGTTATTTGTTTCTTTGCCTTGCCTGTTCAATCAGTTCAACCAGACTGGCGACTTTGGGTTTGGGTTTGGCCGTCATCAAGCGGTTGAACTGATCTTCGGGCAATTTTTCCTTCAAATACTGTACGACATCAAAGTATTCCCACCAGCAGTCCAAAATCTTAAAGCAGGGCTGCTGGTCGTCACCGCAGACCTCACAGTACTCATAGGGCACCGGGCCGCCCAAACGCGGACATCTTCGCACGAGATCGCTTCTGGTTTCTGTCATAATGCTGCAATCCGTATTGGTATTTATCGACTCGTGATGATTTCCGGCTTGGGATGTGGTTCAAAAACTTTCTCAGCTTCTTCGATCTCTTTGGCCGGAAATTCATAATCCGTCAGATTGCCGGCCAGGAATTGCTCATAGGCGCCCAGATCGATCAATCCGTGACCGCTGAAATTAAACAGAATTACCCTTTCTTTGCCTTCCTCTTTGCATTTCCTGGCCACATCCACCACGCATGCCAGGGCATGGTTGGTTTCCGGAGCAGAAATAAATCCCTCCGACTTGGCGACCAACATGCCGGCTTCATAGGTGTCGATCTGACCGTAAGCCTTGGGCTCCAGGACACCTTCAACGATCAGTTGGCTGACCGTCGGCGCCATGCCGTGATAGCGCAGTCCGCCGGCATGCATCGGTGGCGGCACAAAGGTGTGGCCCAGGCTGTGCATGGGCAGCAAAGGCGTCATTTTAACGGTGTCACCATGGTCATAGACAAATGGCGCTTTGGTCATCGTCGGGCAAGCGGTCGGTTCCACCGGATGAATGTCGATGTTCTTACCGTTAAATTTATCCAGTACAAATGGGAAAGCCAATCCGGCAAAGTTGCTGCCGCCGCCGGCGCATCCAATGATGACATCCGGATACTCGCCGATTTTTTCCATCTGTTTTTTGGCTTCAAGGCCAATGACGGTCTGGTGAAGCATCACGTGGTTGAGGACGCTGCCCAGAGAATAACGGGTTTCCCCGGTTGGATCGGTCACCGCCGCCTCGATAGCTTCGCTGATGGCAATGCCCAGGCTGCCGGGGGTGTCCGGATCCTGTTCGAGGATTCCCTGTCCAGCCTTGGTCTCGGTGCTGGGGCTGGCCACACAGTTGGCGCCCCAGGTGGCCATCATGGTTTTGCGATAGGGTTTCTGGTCGAAACTGATGCGCACCATAAACACCTTGCATTCAAGGCCATATTGGGAGCAGGCAAAAGCCAGCGCACTGCCCCACTGGCCGGCGCCGGTCTCGGTCGTCAGGCGCTTGATGCCGAATTCCTTGTTATAGTAGGCCTGGGCCACGGCTGTGTTGGGTTTGTGGCTTCCCGGAGGGCTGACCCCCTCGTATTTGTAATAAATTCTGGCCGGTGTATCCAGGGCTTTTTCCAGAGCATAGGCTCTGACCAGAGGGCTGGGACGCCAGATATTGTATACGCGCAAAACTTCTTCGGGAATATCGATCCATCTTTCCGGGCTGACCTCCTGCTCAATCAGATTCATCGGGAATACTGGTGCCAGCATATCCGGTGTTACCGGTCCTTCTGGCCCCATCGGTGGATTCATTTTGATGTCCGCCAGAATATTGTACCATTGCCGTGGTATTTCATCTTCAGTCAAAAAAACCTTTTTCGTCTCCATGGCACCCTCCTTAATAGTCGGTTGACGGTCAGAGATTGACACAACTTAAAGATAGACGGAACCTTAGATTATGCAAAAAATATCCGCTACAGTCTTCTGAAATGCGTTCATTTGCTGGCTTGACTTCATCCTGTATACGGTATACAAATTTTAGTCAAGCAAATAATTTATGGCAAAAATTCATCAATTACGCCCAATCAAAGGGCTTGGCGTGGATGCAACTACCCGTAAAGAGACGAATTATTCACATTCTGGCCATACGCAACTTACTTATAAATCAATTAGCGATTGACATTGGATGGACATCTATCAAGAGGGGAGGGAAACATGTCAAATCGAATCTTTAATTTTTCAGCCGGTCCGTGCACATTGCCGCTGCCGGCTCTGGAAAAAGCCCAGGCCGAGTTTGTTGATTACCAGAGTGCGGGAATGTCCCTGATCGAAATGAGCCATCGGGGCGAACACTACGACAGCGTGCATTATGAAGCCCTCGACGGTATTCGTGAGGTGCTGGCAGTTCCGGACAACCATGACATCATGTTTATTCAGGGCGGTGCAACCCTGCAATTTGGGATGGTGCCATTGAACCTGATGACCAGCGGTAAAACCGCAGAATTTCTCAATACCGGGACCTGGGTCAAAAAGGCCATTGCCGACGCTGAAAAACTGGGCCCGATCCGAGTTTCCTGGTCCGGTGAGGCGGATAATTTTACACGCATGCCCGCCCCTGCTGAGTATGAGGTGAGTCCTGATGCGGCCTATGTTCATATTTGCGGCAACGAGACGATCGGCGGCATTGAGTATCATTCCTATCCGGACACCGGGGCGGTGCCGCTGGTGGCGGATATGTCGTCACATATCATGTCGCGCCCGATCGAATGGGACAAGCTCGACCTGGCCTTTGCCGGTGCCCAGAAAAATTTAGGGCCTGCCGGCATGGCGCTGGTGATCATTCACAAGACACTGCTGGAAAAGTGCCGTAACGACCTGCCGGCGTATTTGTCGTATAGAATTCACGCCGGAAAAGATTCGCTCTACAACACGCCGCCGGTGTTTGCCATTTACATGATGAAGCTCACCGTGGACTGGGTCAAAGAACAGGGTGGACTCGCAGAAATGGAAAAACGAGCGCTGGCACGCTCCGATGCGCTTTACGACACCATCGACCGCTCAGACGGTTGGTATCGTTGTCCCGTGGACAACGCCTCCCGCTCGCGCATGAATGTCTGTTTTCGCTTGCCGACCGAGGAACTGGAGGCAAAATTCGTGGCCGAAACCCTCGAGGCCAATTTTTCGGGTCTCAAAGGCCACCGCTCGGTGGGCGGCTGCCGGGCTTCCATGTACAATGCCATGCCGGTTGAAGGCGCTGAGCGGCTTGCGGCGTTTATGTTGGAGTTTAAGCAGAAAAATGCCTAAACTGGATGTCCGGTGACGGATGTCAGTGGTCAGAAGACAGAGGACAGAATAAGATTCACCAGACATTACAACAACCCACGCGGTAAGTTTAGGCGGCATTTTTTAAATGTATGTTTGTAAATATTGTTTTTACTAATGAATAAGAGAAAGCTCTCTTATTCATCAAGTCTCTTACAGTTTTAATCCTAATATATTGTATTTAAATACAATTCAGTCAACATTTTATTAACAAGTTGACACGAAATCAGGTTTCTGTCATCTATATTTGAAATTCAGGTGGAGATTGCCCGTAACATTTCCCAAACGCTAAAGATTAAACTGAGTGATAAAGAAAAGCATACCACTAAGATGCGTGATAAAGGTTCTTCCACTTAA
>JASFGH010000331.1:0-5162 GCA_050123865.1 Desulfobacterales bacterium
TTTATCCAGACAGCTGAAAACAATCGATTGGGCATCTGGGTTGTGGCCGACGAGCACGCCTGTACGTGGAATGAATTTTTTAAAACCCTGCAAGCCCATCATCCGCGAGTGCGTGTAAAGCATGTCCCGCGAAGGATAGCCTATGTGTGCACAAGATTGCTAAATGTATTCTTCAAATTAACTGCCCAGGTAAACCCATATCCCAGTGGAGCTATCTCGTGCTGGAATCTGCGATTACCGGTGGTGCCGGGAACACTGCACCAGGCAGTCGGTGTGGAACCCAAATTTCCAACCATTCACCAGGGAATTCCCGCCGTGTTAGACGACGCCATCTCTTTTTATTGGCTGCCGTCTAATCTTGATCTTTTTTAGAACGCCCATGGATGGAACCACATTGGCGCTAATTCCCGCATCTTGCTATTGAATTTGCAGAACAAATCATTTACATATAACTACTTCTCCATTTGGCGTATATATCTGGTTTGAAGTCTTCTTTTGAAAGCGTTTGTCCTATGAAAAAAGTCAGGCACTCCACCAAAAGGCCCTCTATTTTGCTGTCTTTCTGGCGCTGGTTTGACACCGATGCATCGACTGAACAGTTCTCCAGCGCTAATGCTAAAAAAGTCGATTGGTTTCGCATCATTCCATTTATCATTATGCACCTGATGTGTTTGGGTGTTATCTGGGTGGGCTGGAGCTGGTTTGCGGTTTTGACAGCCGTGGGACTTTATTTTATCCGTATGTTTGCCATCACCGGATTCTACCATCGTTATTTTTCCCATAACACTTTTAAAACCAACCGGTTCTGGCAATTTATATTTGCGGTTCTGGGCAACTCCTCTGTTCAGCGCGGGCCGTTATGGTGGGCGGCCCATCATCGCCATCATCACCGCTTTGCCGACACGGACAAAGATATCCATTCACCCCTTCAGCACGGATTTATTTGGAGCCACATGGGTTGGCTGACATCTCCGGCGAATTTTTCTACCAAAATGCTATATGTGAAAGATTGGGCCAGATTCCCGGAGCTGCGCTGGATCAATCGTTTTGACATTATTATCCCGATTTCATTGGCCTGCGCCTTATTTTTTGGCGGCCTATTACTGGACATCCATGCACCCCAGCTGCAAACCAACGGCCCCCAGCTGCTGATCTGGGGCTTTTTTATTTCGACGGTGGCACTTTTTCATGGCACGGTGACGATTAATTCCTTTGACCACATGTTCGGTAGCCGGCGCTATAATACGCCGGACACCAGCCGAAACAATGCCTTCTTGGCGCTGATCACGTTGGGTGAAGGGTGGTATAACAATCACCATCATTATGCGATTACCGCACGCCAGGGCTTTTATTGGTGGGAAATTGATATCACTTATTATCTTCTTAAGATTTTTTCATGGCTTGGCATTGTCTGGGACCTGCGGGGCTTGCCGCAAGGTTTGCGCGACCAAAACCGGGTGGTCGTCGAAACACCCTGACGAATTTTCATTTTGGATTGACCAAGGAGACCGTTAAATGCGTATCGCTGTCATCGGAACTGGTATTGCGGGCATGGTGGCCGCATATTTGCTCAGTGATGAGCATGAACTGGTCGTATTTGAGGCCGAGGATTATATCGGTGGTCACACCCACACAATTGATGTTAGTCTGAATGGCGATACATATGCGGTGGATACCGGGTTTATTGTCTTCAACGAAAAAACCTATCCCAATTTTGTGCGGCTGATGCAGCGTCTGGGCATTGCCTGGCAACCCTCCAATATGAGCTTCAGTGTCCAGTGTAAAAAGACCGGACTGGAATTTAGTCCCAGCTCTTTAAATTCCCTCTTCATCCAGCGTAAAAACCTGTTGCGTCCTTCGTTTTATCGGATGATTTTCGATATTTTCAAATTCAGGCGCGAATCCGAAGAGCTCCTCAATAGCGATGATTATTCCTTGACCCTCGAAGATTTTTTGACCGCCAAGAAGTTTTCACGGCTGTTTATCGAGCATTTTATCATACCGATGGGTGAGGCCATCTGGTCAGCGGATCCGGTAAAATTCAATGAATTTCCGGCCCTGTATTTTGCCCAGTTTTTTAAAAACCATGGTTTTTTGAACGTGCGCAATCAGCCCCAATGGCAGGTGATTAAGGGGGGCTCGAAACAGTACGTGGAACCACTGACGCGATCTTATCAGGATCGTATCCGTTTGAGCTGTCCGGTAAAATCCATTCGGCGCCATTCAGATTATGTCAGCGTACAAGCTGCCAACGGTGAGCCCGAGCGCTTCGATTAGGTGGTCATCGCCACCCACAGTGATCAGGCCCTGGCCATGCTGGACGATCCCACGGACAGCGAAAAAGAAATATTGGGGGCGATTCCCTATCAAAACAATTATGCGGTGCTGCATTCAGACGAATCAATTCTGCCCCGCAAAAAGCCGGCCTGGGCCAGCTGGAATTACCATATTCCGCAAGCCGAAATGGGCCGGGTGGCCCTGACCTATGACATGAATATTTTGCAAAGTTTAGGTGCGCCCGTTGAATATTGCGTCACGCTCAATTTACCTGATACGGTTGATCCGGCGAAAAAAATCCAAGAAATGCACTACCATCATCCGGTGTATAATCCGACCAGCCTGGCTGCCAGAAACCGCCATGAGGAAATCAACGGGGTCAGGCAGACCTATTTTTGTGGGGCCTACTGGGGATATGGATTTCATGAAGATGGGGTCAATAGCGCACTGGTGGTTGCCAAACATTTCGGCAAATCCCTTTAAGAACAGACCCCAATTGGGTTTCATATACACCGTGCGTGAGTTTTTGTGACCTTTTCATCTCTGATAAAAAACCCACCGGCTGCTGACGAAACCCATTCTGTGCTTATATTAAACGCGATTTATGGTAAATGTTGAAGAGTTGTAAGGACAACCTATGCACAGCTGCATCTATGAGGGCATTGTTCGGCATCGACGCTTCAAGCCCAGGCCGAATATATTTCAGTATCGCTTATTCTTTATGTATTTAGATTTGGCGGAACTGCCTCATGTTTTCGACGCGCATCCGTTGTGGTCTTTTCAGCGACCCAACATCGCATATTTTCGTCGTAAAGACCACTTCGGCAACAGCCAGGTGCCGATCGATAAGGCGGTGCGAGATCTGGTCGCCGAAAAAACCGGGCGTCCACCCGAAGGACCGATCCGGATGCTAACCCATTTGCGGTATTTCGGCTATTGCTTTAATCCGGCCAGTTTTTACTATTGCTTTGATGCGACCGATTCAAGCGTTGCTACCATCGTTGTAGAGATACACAACACCCCGTGGGGTGAGGTTCACTGTTACGTTTTGAGCCGAGACCTGAACGAACATCCGGTTGAAAACTGGCGGCGGCATCGCTTTGAAAAGGCGTTTCATGTGTCGCCGTTTATCAATATGAATATTGACTATGATTGGCGTTTTCGCGAACCGGATACGACCATCCGCGCACATATGATCGATTACGAGAATGGACAATTGCTCTTTGATGCCAGCCTGGCACTGCAGCGTCGAGAGATGAGTCCATGGGCATTGACCGATGTGCTCATCAAGTACCCCTTGATGACTGCCAAGGTCACCGCCATGATATACTGGCAGGCATTGCGTCTCTTGCTCAAAAAAACCCCTGTGTTTGATCACCCCAAAAAACGCCAGCTGACAGGAGAAAACACCCGCTCATGACGACTTCCATCATGCCTTCAGATGTGCCGGCGCTGGAAAACATCCAAACCCGTCCAACAGATAGACTGGCGCGTAAATTTCTTTTTGGAATCCTGCAAAAGCTAATGCGGGGTAAAGTCACTGTTCTGGAAGGATCGCAACACCATGTCTTCGGTCAGACCAGCAGCGCCTTTCCTCTCGAGGCGGTCATAACTGTTTATCATCCCCGATTCTTCAGCAAAGCCATCCTTGGGGGCAGCATCGGCACCGCCGAGGCCTACATGAGCGGTTTGTGGTCGGCAGACGATTTGACCACTGCGCTGCGTATCATGGCCCTGAACCGCGAAAGTTTCGAGCGTTTGGATAAGGGCTGGTCAAAGATTTCGGCGCCGCTGCAAAAAATAGGGCATTTTCTGCGCAAAAATACCCGCAGCGGCAGTCGTAAAAATATTGTGGCCCATTATGATCTGGGCAATGATTTTTACCGATTGTTTTTAGACGAAACCCTGACCTATTCTTGCGGCATTTTTACAAGCGAAGCCAGCAGTATGCAAGACGCGTCCCTTGCCAAATATGACCGTATCTGCCGAAAGCTTGAGCTGGGCCCTGCCGATGACGTGATTGAAATTGGATCCGGCTGGGGCGGCTTTGCCATCTATGCGGCTCAAAATTTCGGCTGCCGGGTGACCACCACCACCATTTCCGACCAGCAATTTAAACTGGCCCAAAAGCGCATTGCAGAATCCGGCCTGGCCGACCGCATAGAGCTGGTCATGAAGGACTACCGCGATCTGAAGGGAACATACTCTAAACTGGTATCGATCGAGATGATCGAAGCGGTCGGGCATCACTATCTGGATGCCTACTTTAAAACCTGCAGCCGGCTGCTTAAGCCTGACGGTATGATGTTGCTGCAGGCGATTACCATTGCCGATCAGGTGTTTGAGCGTCATAAACGTTCGGTCGATTTCATCAAACGCTACATCTTTCCTGGCAGCTGTATACCGTCCATTGCGGCCATTACCTCTTCGATCGCCAAAGTGACCGATTTGCGTCTATTTCATCTGGAAGATATCACAGCGCATTATGCCAGAACCCTGGCCTGCTGGCGGGAGCAATTTTTTGATAATATTGATGTTATCAAACAGATGAACTACTCAGAGGCGTTTATTCGCATGTGGGATTATTATCTGAGTTATTGTGAAGCGGGTTTTGCGGAGCGCTATATTGGTAATGTGCAAATGTTGTTCACCAAGCCCATGTGCCGACGCGAGCCGTTGATTCCTGATTTGCCCACCTAGCAAACACTTTCGGAAAGGAGATCCCCCAATGACTGTTTGGGTGCCGATTTTGTTGCTGCTGATACTGGTTGAAATTTGGTGGTTTGGCGCACACTGTATGGCTTATCTTAGTGATATTAGAGACTTATTTCAAAAATTGAATTCAGCAGGGCCCGGGGCATCCGGTCCAGACGAATTCAATGGCA
>JASFGH010000332.1:0-5158 GCA_050123865.1 Desulfobacterales bacterium
CATCGCATCAACGGCTTTAAATCGGTACCCTGGATAGATAAACAGGTCACAATCGCCGATACCGGCCGCCACTTGACCCATGGTATCCGCAGCATATTCCAAGGTACGCACACATGTAGTTCCAACAGCAACCACGCGATGCCCGGCTGTGCGAGCGGTGTTGATCAGCTGCGCCGCTGCAGTGGAAATCGAATACCGTTCAGAATGCATCTGGTGTAAACGAATGTCCGTCGTTCGCACCGGTCGAAAGGTTCCATAGCCGACATGCAACGTAATCGCAGCAATGGTGACGCCTCCGGCTTTCAGGCCTGCCAACAGCTCCGGGGTAAAATGCAATCCGGCAGTGGGTGCTGCAATCGCTCCTTTTTCAGTGGCGTAAACCGTCTGGTAAGCCGCTCGATCATCACATGGCGCCTTTGATTCCGAAGAGCGCTCGATATAAAGCGGCAGGGGGACATTGCCGATCCGATCCAGCAGCGCTTCAAAATCGCCATTAGCGTGAAATTCTACCCAGTAGGTCTCATTGCGCCGCTCAAGAACTCTGGCGCTGAGGTGTTTGTCAAATAATAGCAAGCCGCCGGACCGGGGCGGTTTTGCAGACTTGATCAGGCATTTAAAAACCGGTTTGGCTTTTAATGCTGACGGGCGCCCGTCACCGTTAAAACTGCAGATCAGAACTTCGACCCTTCCCCCGCTATCTTTTTTGCCGATCAGTCGGCCCGGGATAACTGCAGTGTTATTGACGACCAGAACGTCTCCCGGCCTCAGAAAATCACCCAGTTCATAGAAGCGATGATGCCGCAACCCACCGCTGCGACTGTCCATCACCAGAAGCCTGGAATCATCACGCCGGTCGGCGGGTTTCTGGGCAATCAACTCAGGGGGAAGTTGATAATTATATTCGCTTAAAGCATACATTTTTTAAATAAACGGACACCGATCGAATTCAGCGGCGTCCAAAATAGATCAAAGACAAACCCAGCAACATCAGCACCAGCCCAAATCTTCTCAGGGAGCTGCTCGGTGAAATGATAATTTTGCTGACCCAGGTTTTCATTTTATCCGGAAAAGCGAAATACGGCAATCCTTCAACGATCATGACCATTCCAATCACACATAAAAAGAATTCCATTCGATTGTTGCCCGGTACCTTTCCGGCACGGTACCACTGTGCGCTTCTGTTTTTTGCAATGAAATTAAACGGTTTCTTTAAAATCTGAACCGGTGATCAAACCTGTATATATAGTCTTTTCCCATCTGATTTGTCAAAACAAATCAGAGACCGGAAATGGCCGTTTATCCGAACCACCAAGGGCTGCCACCGGCTATTGCTGAGGTTGAGCCGCTTCCTGTATGACCTTGATGATCATTAACGTAATATCATCTTGCCGCTGGCGGCTGGAACCCTGAAAAGCCACCACCGCTTTGATAACGGTTTCTAAAATCTGGTATGCCTTTTGCCCGGCATGCGCTCGGACCAGGTCCTGCAATCGATCTTTGCCGAACATTTCGCCTTGCTGATTGGGAGCTTCCCAGATACCATCGGTTCCAACTAAAAGAATATTTCCGGAGATGAGCGGGTGCCGGGTTTCATCATAAACAGCTTTTTCATCAACGCCCAGCGGCAGCCCTTTTCCCCTCAATGATATGAAAGAATCTGTTACCGGATCGAAAAGCAGCGCCGGATCATGCCCGGCACTGACCCAGCACATATGCTTTTCGCGGGCATTGATTTCACCGTAAAACAGTGTCATGAAATCACCGGAATCCTGCACATCTTTGCACAACTGGGCATTCACATCGGCCACAATTTCTTTGATCGTACCGGGCAAAGCAGAGCGCAGCCGCAAAAATGCGCGCGCAGTGGTCATCAAAAGAGCCGACGAAATGCCATGGCCGGCAACATCACCCACCATGACATCGACCATGTGGTCACCCCTGCAAAAATAATCATAATAATCGCCGCCGGTTTCTTCACAGTAGATACTTTTGCCGGCAATGTCCAGTCCGGTAATCTTGGGCGGGGCGGCCGGCAGCAAATTTTGCTGCACTTCCTTGGCCAGATCCAGGGATTTTCGCATCTGGTAATTGGCTTCCAGCTGGGGGCCCACCGTGTTAAACACGCGCCCCATCTCGCCAAATTCATCACGCGACCGGATGTCGACCCGGGTATCAAAATGCCCTGCTGCCAGGCGCTCGGCGCCGTCGGCCAGAATCTGCATCGGTTTGGTAACCGTGCGTGAAAAGGCAAACGCCAGCAGAACAACCAGGACCAGGATAGCGGCAACACCGTATCGCGTAATGCCCAGCAATTCGTTTATCTGCGTCTGGATAGAGGCTTCCGTCTGGCGCGCTGGTCTGAGGATCTCCTCATAGGGGGCGATCAAGACCAGATAACCTTCCTGATGGGTCGGCCCGTAGACCCAGAGGCAATCACAGCCTTTATAAGTGATCCGCCGCATATTGCTCTGCCCCACTTCGAAATCAGCAATAATCGGCTTGAACTCTTCATTTTCATCGGTTATCAGCCATTCGCTGGAGCGCGGTGCCCGCCAGACCCGTTTCCGCGAATCATCAAAATCGATTTGCGCTAATACCCGGGCACCCTTTTGGCCGCTATGCGGTTCGCTGGAAAAGTAAACCATGAACGCCGTAGTTTCGGCGGGGATGTTGTTGACCAGAATCCGGCGATCAAAAATGCGGCTGACCGGGATAATCAAAGCGGTTACGCCGGCGATCGTCCCATCGGGCCGCTTGACTGTTTTGACCGCTGCAACCACCTTTTGCCCGGTTTCCGGATCAACAAACTGATCGACCCAGGGCGTTTTGAGCTTGAATGCCTCTTGGTACCAGAATTGCCGGCGGGGGTCATATCCGGCCGGCAGGCCACCGTGTGCGGGATAGGCACCGTGCAGGCCATTTACCAGACTGGTATAGTGCCAGATGACAGTGCCCGGCAGACGCTTGTGCAGGTCCTGATAAACGGGTGTCAATTGGCTCAGGCGCGATAGGTCAGCGGCAACATCTGCGCGCCGAACACCTGGAGCCAGGGCAAAAACCTGGGCCGAGTACGCCACCGGCATCATTGCCGGGCGGCCCTTTTCCTGACCGCGGAAATGATCGGCCGATGGAACCAGGTCAGCGGGTAAATTGCGGCCGGCGGCAAAGTCTGTGGTAAGGTAAACATCGCTACTGGGCTCAGGATGGCGCGCCAGGGCCCGTTCGACTTCTTTTGCCTGAACCAGCAAGGCCAGTTCCAGCTGCTCGCGCCCCTGCCAAAGCATCTGGGAATAACTGTCGACTACAAGGTGCAGCTGTTTTTGAGCGCTGGCAACCAGATTCTCACTGGTTTGGGATACGAGTTCGGCTCCCAGCCGTCGTAAACCATGCACGCCGAATGTACGCATCAACAGGACTGGGACCAGTGCAATAAAAATCAATAAAATTAGTAGCTTCCAACGAAACCGCATTGATGCCCTCCAGAATGAAATGAATCAGATGAATGAATCCCGAAGACAGATTATGTCTTGAGCATGCCATAAAAGGATTATCGGATCAAAAAAAATCTGCTTGTCAAAGCATTAATTTTAATAGTAAACATTTGAAACTTGACGTTTAAAGAAATTCCGTTGTGAGCGTACATACAAGGTCCTGCAACGGCCATAAAGGAGCTTTGAGATGAAAAAAGCTGATATACCGGTCGTCAAACGATCGCTTTTTTCCTGGGTATTTACCGGCAATGTCAAATTGCAGGTTACGCTCTTGTTCATCATTATCGTCATGGTTTTTGCGCGGGTGGTACCGCTGGAGATGCAAAAACGCGTCGTCAATGAAGCCATCAATTTAAGGGACATTGATTTGCTGTTTTTGTACTGCGGCATTTATCTGGTAGCCGTCATTTTTTTCAGTGCCCTCAAATACCTGACCAATTTCTTGCAAACCCTGATTACCCAGCGAGCCACCGCCAACATGCGCAAGGCGCTCTATCATCATATTCTGACCCTGCCGCTGGGTTTTTTTCGAAACACCCAACCGGGTTCGGTGGTCAATTCACTGGTGTCCGAGCTGGCGATGCCCGGCAATTTCGTGGGTATGGCGGTTTCCGCACCGGTGACCAACATATTAACATTATTGGCCTTTGCCGTCTATTTGTTCTGGTTAAATCCTCTGCTGGCAGGCGTGTCGTTCAGCATTTACCCCATCGTCGTTTTTCTGGTACCGGTACTTCAAAGGGGCGTTAACCGCGCCAATCGCAAGCGGGTCGATGCCGCCCGAACATTATCCAGCCGCATTGCTGAATCCATTTCCGGCATACACGAGGTTCACGGCAACGGTGCCTACACCATCGAGAATAAAAAATATGACCGCCTGGTGGATCGACTGCTGAAGATCAGAATCGTATGGAGCCTATACCGGTTTGCCGTTAAAACATCCAATGGCTTTTTTATCAGCCTGGGACCGTTTATCGTATTCCTGCTGGGGGGTTACCTGACGATCAAAGGCCAACTGGAACTGGGTGCCCTGGTGGCCTTTTTATCCGCCCAGGAGCGGCTGTATGATCCCTGGAAGGAATTGATTGAATTTTATCAGGTCTACCAGGACGGCTCGATTACATACAAGCGGACCATGGAATTTTTCGCCGTCATGCCCGAGCATGCCATCGAACCGGAAGATCGCGATGCATTTGACCTGGAACCCAGCGTTGACGTCAAGGACCTTTCCTTTGTAACCGACAGCGGCATCAGCTTGCTGGATGGTATCAACCTATCGCTGAATGCGGGTGAACATCTGGCCCTGGTCGGTTTTTCGGGCAGCGGCAAAAGTACCCTGGCCCTTTGTATCGGTCAGCTCTATAGCTATACGAGCGGACATGTTCTCATCGGGGATAAAGAAGTCTCCGATTTGACAAAAAGGGATATGGTCAACAACATGGGTTTTGTAGCCCAGAGCCCGTTTATTTTTGAGGGAAGCATCGAAGAAAACCTGCTATACTCCTGCAGAGCCAAAGCCAACGGGAACGGTCAAAGTGAAGGAGACCTGCCGACCCTGGATGATATCATTTCGGTGCTTCAGCAAACCGGTATATTTGTGGATGTCTTGCGATTTGGCATGAATACTATCCTGGCCCATGATGAAGACCAGGAGTTGGTCGATGTGA
>JASFGH010000333.1:0-5133 GCA_050123865.1 Desulfobacterales bacterium
GCACAATGTGGAGACGCTTTTGCTCGGGGGGACCCGTCTTGCCAACATGGATAAAGCCGAGGCCCGCCAAAAGATCCAGATGATTGATCGAATCAGCCTGGCGGTTTTCGGCAAAACCGATTTTTTCAGTTTGATGCCCGCTAACGAACAAACCATCACGCTGGAAGACACAGAAGATATCGACAAACTCATTGAAAAATTGGGTTAGAAGGTTTATGCCGATAGGAATATTGGGGGATGTATTATGAAATCGAGCATTAAAAATTTCGTGTGCTATGCAGTCGTCCTGATCGCTGCCCAGACATTTACTATCACCAGCGGACAAAATATTTCGACAGCAGCAACCACGGGCAGCGACCTTACCGTGGACCAGATCCTGGAAAAGGTCGAAAATAAGTACGCAAATTCAAAATTTAGCGCCGATTTTATCCAGAAATCCACCATCAAGGCCATGGACATCACGGATATGGCCAACGGCAGGGTCTATATTAAATACCCCGGCCTGATGCGCTGGGAGTATGAAAAACCGGAGCAACAGATCATTATTACCGATGCGGATAAATTGTGGATCTTTCGGCCGGCAGACAACCAGGTCATGACCGGTAAAGCCCCCACCTTTTTTCGGAACGGCAAAGGTGCCAGTTTTCTGTCGGACATTAGCGTGATCCGTCAGAAATTTGATATCTCCCTGGAGCAGGGCCCACCGGAAGAAAGAGACCTGTTTCATCACTTGAAACTGATACCACTGGAAAAAACCCTGGACATATCAGAGATCCGCCTGCTGGTTTCCAGGCAAACCTTTAATGTGCTGCAGGTCATCACCCTGAATTTTTACGGCGATGAGACCCGCATCGATCTGCTAAATTTTGTCTTTGGGGGTAATATGGATGATTCGTTGTTCAGCTTTAAAATCCCGCAGGGGGCGGATGTGCTTCAAATTAACGAATAATATCAGAAGTCAGAGGACAGATCAAGTTAATTGCGGCTTTCAGATTGCGGATTGATAAACACCTTAATTTTTTCATAAAAAAAGATTTGAAATGCCGCATTGAGCGGAGATGATCAGAAAGAGTCCTCATTTATAAATTGGAAACTATAACATAGAAAAATAAATAAAAAACTATAAAACGCCGTTTTTTGTTTGAGGGCCCCCGCAGCAATGTGCGGGATTTCGCATATTATTTAAATACATTAAGGTGCTCAAAAGGCGGCGTTTCAATTCAAAAGCGGAGCGTACACGATAGTCGTGAGCACTTTGAATTGGAGCGCAACACAGCTATCGAGCAAAAGACGGCGTTTTATAAATTATTGACGATTTCTTCAGGGATATCTGCGTTGGTATACACCTTCTGGACATCATCACAGTCTTCCAGAGCTTCCATGAGCTTAACCATCTGCTCGGCTTCCTTGCCTTTTAAAAAGGTGGTGGATTGCGGCAGCATGGTCACTTCGGCCACGATATAGGGAATGGATGCGCTGTCGATGGCTGTTTTGACCGCCTCAAAATCTTCCGGCGCGGTGATGACTTCAAAATTGCTGTCATCCTCACGAATATCTTCGGCCCCGGCATCCAGCGCTGCCTCCATCAGGGCCTCTTCATCCACGGCCTTATTGTCAACGGCGATGTAGCCTTTCTTGTCGAACATCCAGGCCACACATCCGCTTTCACCCATATTGCCACTGGCTTTGCTGAAAATATGACGAATATCGGCCACCGTGCGGTTCTTGTTGTCGGTCAGGGATTCGATCAGAACGGCCGCCCCACCGGGGCCGTAACCTTCATAAATGCTTTCTTCATAATTGACGCCCTCTAGCTCGCCGGTGCCTTTTTTGATGGCGCGCTCAATATTATCCTTGGGCATATTTTCGCTTTTAGCCGCCTGAATGGCCGTCCTGAGGCGCGGATTGGCGTCAACGTCTCTGCCTCCCACGCGCGCGGCTACCGTAATTTCTTTGATCAGCTTGGTAAATATTTTTCCCCGTTTTGCATCGGTAGCGGCCTTTTTGTGTTTAATGCTTGACCATTTGCTATGACCCGACATAATCCCTCCTACTAAAAAGCACTAAATTTGATTTTTCTTTGATCAAAATATTCTTAAATTCGAAACACTAAATCCGAAATCCGAAACAATATCAAAATTCAAATGCACCGATGTTTGAAACGCTAAACTTAAATTTCCTGCCAATATTGTTTCAATTTACCGTTTTGGATTTTGGTCATTTGTGATTGGAATTTGTTTCGAATTTCGATATTCGGATTTCGAATTTTTTAACATTTTAAAAAAATATATAATTTACAGAGGCTATAAATAAACTATCTCTTTTTAAACCCCAAGCCGACTATAAAGATCTCCTTACTTTCTTTACGGCTGCTCTGGGGTTTGAAAATGCGATGGTTGCGAAATCGGCTTTTAACGGATTCAGCGAATTCCTTAAATTCTTCACCCTGAAAGATTTTGCATATAAACGACCCGCCCGGTTTCAGGGCCATTTCGGCAACATCCAGAGCAGCCCTGCACAGCTGAAACGACCGGGTCGCATCCAGCACTTTATTGCCGGTGGTTGCCGGCGCCATGTCGCTCAAGACAACATCAAAGCGGTTGAGCAATTCTTGCGCTTCAAACCAGGCCCGATCGATGGTCAGAACGTCTGCCTTAAGTGTTTTGGCCTGCGGCGGCATCTGACAAATAACGGATTTGAGATCGAGCCCGAGCACCCGACCCTGTTTGCCGGTCAGCTCGGCAGCATAAAGCAGCCAGGAACCCGGTGAGCATCCCAGATCGAGAACCCGGTCGCCTCTTTTAATGAACCGGAATTTTTTTTGGGCCTCTTTCAGCTTGTACACCGATCGGGCCGGATAATGTTCCTTTCTGGCCAGCTCGGAATAATGATCCTTCCACCGCTGCTTTTTTTGGGGGCCTCGCTTCATTGTGCCGTGTTGACTAATTTTGCCCTATAAGTCTTACCACAAAGAACACAGAGACCGCAGAGTTTGAATATAAATTTCCTTTGATTCTTACGACTCGCGATATGTAATAATCTCTGTGAACTCTGTGCGCTCCGTGGTGAAACATTTCAATTCAAAAAAGCATTTCCGCTGCTTCAGAAACGGTTTTTATCCCGGTTACCTTTATGCCACCGAGATTGCGGATGCGTTTGATATTTCCAGCCGGCACCAGGCATCGCTTAAAGCCCATTTTTTTAACCTCAGCAACCCGGGTATCAATCTGGCCAATGGCTCTGACCTCACCCGTAAGGCCCACTTCTCCCAGAACCACCGTTGCGGGTGGAATGGGTTTGTCCAAAAAACTGGAAGCGATCGCTGATACGATGGCCATATCCACCGCCGGCTCGACCACCTTGACCCCACCGGCTACATTCATGAAAATATCATACCCCATCAGGTGCATACCGAGCTGTTTTTCCATAACAGCTGCCAGCAAGGCGACCCGATTGGGATCCAATCCCAGGATGGTGCGACGGGGCGTGCCAAAGCTCGTGCTGCTGGCCAGGGCCTGCAATTCGACCAGTATGGGTCGCGTGCCCTCCAGGCTGGCGGTAACGGCAGATCCGGGGGCATTGGCAGGCCGCTCGGATAAAAAAACAGCCGATGGGTTTGCCACCTCATCCAGACCCTGATCTTTCATCTCGAAGACTCCGATTTCGTTGGTGGAGCCGAATCGGTTCTTAACCGCACGCAGGATCCGAAATATGTGATTGCGGTCCCCCTCAAAATACAGAACCGTGTCAACCATATGTTCTAAGAGTTTAGGACCGGCAATGGCACCATCTTTGGTGACATGCCCCACCAGAAAAGTGGGTATACCGGTCTTTTTAGCCATTAACATCAATCGAACGGCTGACTCCCGCACCTGACTGACGCTGCCCGGTGCTGAAGCGAGTTCAGCGTTGTACATGGTTTGAATCGAATCAATGACCAATACCTGTGGGGTCTCGGACTGGATGGTCGCCAAAATTAAGTCCATATCCACTTCAGAGGCAACCAGCAGACCGGGAGAAACCGTTCCCAAACGCTCGCTGCGTAAGCGAATCTGCTGCGGGGACTCCTCACCGGATACATACAGAACCCTGTGGCCCTGGTTGGCAAGCCCGAATAAAGCCTGCAACATCAGGGTTGATTTGCCGATCCCGGGGTCACCGCCGATGAGTATCAGAGTTCCGGGCACCAGGCCGCCACCCAGAGCACGGTCGAGCTCCTGGATGTGCGTCAGGATGCGGTTTTCCTTTTCCAACTCAATTGAATCAATGGCCACGGGCACCGCTTGCAGGCTTGACTGGGTACGATTGACATCCCGCAAAGATGCGGCAGTTGTTCGCTCCTCCACAATGGAATCCCAGGTGCCGCAGTCCGGGCATTTGCCCATCCATTTGGGTGCCTGATAGCCACACGTCTGGCAGCAATAGATAATTTTGGCGCTTTTTTTCACAATGGCAATAACCCGGTAAATATGATATATTCGATGAAAACATAGAACCCATCTCAAAAATAGTAGATCAGGTCCCCCGCTTGAATGCGGGATTTCACATCTGATCCTTAAAATAGCGGTGTTCAACAAATCAAGGCCAAAACCGATTCAAAAGTGGGGTATACACATTAGTATTCGAACATTTTGAATCGGTTTTTAACTCAGCCCTTGGGCGTTAGATGCATTTTTGAGATGTGTTTTAAATAGCATGGGACAACATTGCAATCAAGCGGCATATACCCTTCTGAAAAGATCTATATAATAATGATGGGAGGTCTCAGCGGTGTTTTGCAAGATGCGAAATGGTTTTAAACGGAACTCTAAATGGACACTCTTTATAGCTGGGCTGCTGGCTGCCGGATTTTTTTTCTTTACCGATACCGGAGCAACCGTTGAAACCCAGAGTCAACCCTTTAAATCGGTCCAAAAGCAATTGATCGCCGATGGTTTTGAGCCGTTGAAAATAAAGCAACTATACAGCCGACCGCAGGTGTCCTTCGAAGCCGAAGGGGTCATCCTGCTTTTTACGTATAAAGAGGCGCGGGTTAATTACGGCCAATTTACAAATAAGTGGTCCATTCGCAAAGCCAATCAATACCTTCAGGAAAATAAATCCGATTTGACGCGTATCGAAAAAGCATACGGG
>JASFGH010000334.1:0-5117 GCA_050123865.1 Desulfobacterales bacterium
GCGGTGTGCACCAGCATTTTTTACAAAAGTGACGGCGTGTTCGGCATTATGGCCAATGTCCTGGCCACCTATGTAATCTTATTCGTCCTTTTCGGAGCCTTTCTGGAAAAGTCCGGCGCCCAGCGCTTTTTTATCGATTATCCCCTGGCGGCGGTGGGTCACCGAATCGGCGGGCCTGCCAAAGTGTCGGTCATCGCCAGCGGTCTGTTCGGCTCCATATCCGGCAGCGCCATCGCCAACACCGTTTCCACCGGTGCCTTCACGATCCCCATGATGAAAAAAGCCGGGTTCAGGCCCCATGTGGCCGGCGGCATCGAACCGGCAGCCTCCATTTCCGGCATGTTCATGCCTCCGATCATGGGTGCCGGCGGTTTTATCATGGCTGAGCTGACCGGGGTTCCCTATTCTAAAATCATGCTGGTGGCCATATTCCCGGCGGTGATGTACGTGTTCAGCGTGTTTGTCATGGTGCACTATGAAGCCAAGATGCACAATATCAGAGGCGAAAAAAGCGAACACAGCGCCTCTCAAATTCTGAAAACACAGTGGCCTTATACATTGCCCTTGATCGTCATTACGATTTTTATGCTGACCGGTTATTCACCGGCCTACTCCGCCATTTTAGGATTGGCCACCTGTGTTGCGGTCAGTTTCAAAACCAAAGAAACGCGAATCGATCTAACGTTATTTTGGATAGCCGCCTTTTTGCTCCTTGGCGGCACGATTTTACCCTGGATCGCCAAGCCTATCATGGGGGAGTCCGGTACGGCTTTTATGGAAAAAGTATTTTCTGCAAAGCTTTTGGTGCTCTATGGCTTGGTTTTTTCCGTCATTATGCTCGTTTACCGCCGATCCAGAGGGGCGGATGTCAAAACCGAACTGGTGAGCTTTGTGAGAGCCTCGCGGGCCGGTGCTGAAAACAGCCTCAAGATCGGCGCCACCGTAGGGGTTATCGGCATTATCATCGGGGTGCTCACCTACAGCGGGCTGGTGCTTACCTTTGCCGATATTGTGATCGAACTGGCCGGTGGCTCTCTGGTGTTAACGATTTTGTTTGTTGCCCTGGCTTCGCTGGTGCTGGGGATGGGAGTCCCGGTGACCGCCGCCTACCTGATTACCGCGGTGGTGGCCGTGCCGGCTCTGATCCATTTGGGGGTCAATGAAATCGCAGCCCATATGATCGTCTACTGGCTGTCGCAGGATTCCAACATCACCCCGCCGGTATGTATTGCCGCTTTTGCAGGCGCTACGATTGCCAAGGCCAATATGTGGAAAACGGCGTTTACCTCATTTAAATTTGCCAAATTTCTGTACCTGGGGCCCTTTTTGTTCGGCTATGTCCCGGGCTTTTCCTTAAACGGCAGCGCCTGGGATATCATTAAAGCATTTGTGCTGATTCTGTTCGGCACTTATGCCTATTCCTGGATTTTGAGCGGCATTTGGCTTAAGCCCTTAAAAAGCAAGTTTAAAAAAGCGCCGGTCAACTAAAATATACCCTTTAATATAGTTAGAGGCAAAAAATGGACCTTCCTAAAGTTGATGTCAAAAAGATATTATATGCCACCGATCTTTCCGAAAATGCCCGCTATGCCTTTGCATACGCGGTCAGCCTGGCTGATCTTTACAAGGCCTCCGTCACCATGATTCATGTGTTGCCCGAAGTACCGGTGCTTTTGGACCAGAGCGTTATCGGTTATATCAGCGAGGAGCGCTGGCAGGAAATTAAATCCCAGCAGATGGATGAGGCCAAAGAGGCCCTGATCGGCAAAAAGCGAGATCATCTGGCCATCAAAGAAGCCCTGCATCAGTTCAGTGAAGATGTAAAGCAGGAACACAAGGGTGATGGGTTTACCACCGATGACATCATTGTCCGGCGGGGCAATCCGGTCGAGGAGATTATCAAAAGCGTTGAGGAAAGCAACTGTGATCTGATTGTAATGGGGACCCACGGGCACGGAACGCTTGAAGATGTCATGCTGGGCAGCACCGCGCGCCGGGTGATTAGAAGGTCGAAAATTCCAGTGTTGGTCATCCGTCTCCCCTAAAACCGGCTTTTGGGGCATCATCTCTTGTCCGATGGCTGCGTTATAAGCCGGTCCAAAATGCTCGCGTACGATCGTGTACGCTCCGCTTTCGAACCGGCTCAAGCCTTGCCTCCGAACAAGATCTAACGCCCTAAAAGCCGGTTTAGAGTTTTCAATTCGTCCATAGCGCCGTGTCCTGAACCAAAACCTGAGCATTTTGGAACGCGTTTGGGTTTTTTTAATCAAGCCTTGTTGAACACCTCAATTTTTAGCAAAATCGATCTCTTATTTCAGCTTGACAATTTTTGACGGCTGAAGCTATAAAAGAATATTCGGTTTTCAAACACGATTCCTCCAGAGGCGCTTATGGCCCATCAACATGAAATCAAACGCCAAGGCCAGTGTTCAACAGCGGAGGAATATACCCGACCCTTCATACTGCTTTCATCTCAGCCTAATATCTCCCACAGCAGCGATATTCAAGGAATCAGACGCGGACGCGGTTATCATCACATTTTGTGATTCGATTAGGCAGTGCCGGGATTGAATCGGTCGGCCATCTGATTGATGGGCAAATACGATATTTTTGATACGCCATGGTTTTCAGCATGATGCGGCTTGGCAGTTTTCGCTATATCAAATCCGGTTTATGAATATGGCCAACACAAAAGGTAAACCTCATGCAGAAAGATGATCTCACAAAGGTTAAGCATGTCGGCCCCTTACGGATGAAAAAGCTCAACGATGCCGGCATCAAAACCATAAAGCAGCTTTCTGAAATACCGCTGGAAAAATTAATCCAGGTAAAAACCATTGGTGAGCGTTATGCAAAGTTGATCAAGTCTGCGGCGGCGGAATCGATTGGGAAAAAACCGGTAAAATCAGGACCAAAGGCCGCCTCTGTCAGAAAAAAGAAAACGGCTGCAGTTGATCCGATTTTAAAGAACAGGATTACGGTGCTCAAAAAACGCTTAAAGCAGGCCAATGAAAAATTGAAGCCCCTGGACAAAAAGAAGTACCTGGAACACTATATCGATTTTAAGAAAAAAGCCAAAACCCTCAAGGTTCATCTGAATCGTTTGAATAAAAACGCAGGCAAGCTTTCCCAAAAGGAAACAAAAAATATTATTAAAAATGCCGATGCCTTGAGTGCAACCCTGAAAAATGTGGGCAAAAAGCCCAAGAAGAAAAAATATCAAAAAGTATCTCAGGAAATTCAGGCTTTTTCTAAAATGCTCAAGCAGACGCGCTCCTGAATGACGAAACTACTCTTACTGGGAGATATTCACGCGAATTATCCGGCTTTAGAAGCGATTATTAAGTATATCCAACCGGATCAATTCGATTGGATCGTTAACACCGGAGACTTTACTGTATACAGTACCTTTGCCAACGAAACGATCCAATGGTTTCGCAAGCGCAAAAAAGCCATCTGCATATTGGGCAATACGGATCGAAAAATCTTAAGTATCCTGAAAGGCAAGAAACTCAAAAAGCCCAAAAAAAATGAAAAGCGGGTGATGTATTTTTGGACCTCTAAAAATTTAGATCTTGAAAATATCACCTATCTTAAATCCTTACCCGAGCAGACGGATATCAAGGTCGGCGGTTTCCGCATCGGGATATTCCATGGGACCCTGGAAGATCCGGATGAAGAACTGTTTCCCTCTGCCCCAAAGGGCCGTTTCCAGCAACTGGCCAGGGACTCAGTTTATCAGGTTCAGATCATGGGCCATTCCCATGTTCCCTATTATCGGTTTGTCGATGGGGTGCATTTTATCAATCCCGGCAGTGTGGGGCGCCCGTTTGACAGTGATCCGCGGACCTCTTTTGCGATCCTTAAAGTTGCTTCCGGGAAAATAGGCGTTGAACATTTTCGAATCCCCTATGCGGTCGAAGATGTTGTCAAGGGTCTGAAACAACACAACCTGCCGGGCATATATGCGAAGATGTATAGGGCCGGCCGAAAATTAAACTGAGCCTTTCAAATTAAAAATATAGACAACACTTTTTACGTTTAAAGGAAGATTCAGGGTTGTTATGAAAACCACAGATGCAGCCGAAAACAGGAACGAATGTGTGGATGGAAGGGAGCCGGGAACAACTTCACCGTTGATCAGGGACTCGCTCAAGAAAGTCGAGTCTAAAATTGCGGGCATGGATCCGGATAAACGCGTGAAAAAGATCCTGAAAGTTCTCAAAAAGAAAGATAAAGAAGAAATTGTCCAGGCGGTTTTGGAGAAATTTTACAATGCCGAGGAGTTGAAACCCTACCAGGCGGAGCTGATCAAAATGCAGCACCATCTGGAGCGGACCGGTAAAAAAATGGTGATCCTTTTCGATGGCCGGGATGCCTCCGGCAAGGGTGGCACCATCCGCCGGGTAACGCGCTATATGAATGAAAAACGCTATCATGTGGTGGCCCTGGGCAAACCCAATGAGAACCAGAAGACAGAACTGCATATCAAACGCTATATCGAACATTTTCCTTATGCCGGAGAAGTTGTTTTGTTTGACAGAAGCTGGTACAACCGAGCCCTGGTTGAGCCGGTGATGGGATTTTGCACACAGAAGCAATATAACCGGTTTATGAAAAAAGTGAATACCTACGAGCAAAATTTCCTCGAAGATGACGGCAAAACCATCCTGCTCAAACTCTATTTCTCGGTTAGCAAAGAAGAACAGGCACGGCGCTTTGACAGAAGAAAGAATGATCCCTTAAGGCAGTGGAAACTTTCGGAAGTCGATTTGCAGGCCCAGGACCTGTGGGACGAATTTACCAAAAAAAAATTCCTGCTGTTAAAAAGAACGCATACCAAAAAATCGCCCTGGTACGTTATCCGATCCGACGACAAGCATCTGGCCAGGCGGGAGACCATGAAGGTCATCCTCAACAGGGTGCGATACAGGGGCAGAAGCCGTAAACTGAATTTTACCCTGGATCCGGATATTGTTATCCCGGGCGATCGGGAATTGCAGATAATGAAACAGCAACGGAAGAAATACGGCAAGTCCCTCGTGTGATCCTTCGTATCATTAAAAAAGTGATTTTTTAGCTTCTGCATTTATTATCCAGAAACCTGAGGGGGAAGA
>JASFGH010000335.1:0-5113 GCA_050123865.1 Desulfobacterales bacterium
AAATGCCATTTCGGACGAATCCACCTGGTGATAGGAGCCATCATCCAGGGTTACTTTGAAATCCACCGTCGGAAAACCGGTGAGCACGCCTTTTTGAGCGGACTCAACGATGCCTTTTTTCACGGCCGGTATATACGTTTTGGGAATCACGCCGCCGACAATGGCATCTACAAATTCAAAACCTTTGCCGCGGGGCAGGGGCTCAATTTGAATCCAGCAGTCACCATACTGACCATGACCACCGGTTTGTTTTTTATGCTTGCCCTGCACCCGGGCTTTGCCTTTTATAGTTTCCCGATAGGGAACCTTGGGCGAATTCAGCTGTGCTTCAACATTGAACTTTCGTTTAAGTTTATCCAGCGCCGTTTCAATATGGATCTGCCCCAGTCCCGAGAGCAGGATTTCTTTTGTTTCGGCCACGCGCTCCAGTTTGAGGGAAGGATCTTCTTCCAGAAGCTTGGTTAATGAAATAAAAATTTTATCTTCATCCCCTTTTGATTTTGCGGTCATGGCAAAAGAAATGAGGCTCGGAAGCGGTTCTGTACAGGCATACTGAATTTTAGCACTGCTATCGCAAAGCGTATCGCCGGTAGCGGTTTCCTTTAACTTGGCCACTGCAACAATGGCGCCCGGACCGGCCTCGGTTGCGGCTTTTTGCTCCTTGCCGGCAATGGAAAGGAGTTGCGTGAACCGTTCCTTGCTGTCTTTATTCGGATTGAAAAAGGTACCATCACCTCCCAGTTTGCCGGATACAACCCGGAATATCGTCAGCCGACCCGCATAGGGATCAGCCAGTGTCTTGATCACATACCCTGAAAATGGCGCATTTTCATCCGGTGCTCTTTCGATTTCGTTGCCGCTGTCCGGATCAACGCCTTTTACCGGTCCGCGATCGATTGGAGAGGGCATGCTGGTAACGATAAAATCCATTAAGAGATCGATGCCGATATTTTTGGTTGCTGATCCACAGATCACCGGCACGAAAATGTGTGACAGCGTCCCATTGCGCAAGGCAGCGTTCAATTCTTCATCTGATAGCGCTTCGCCTTCAAGATATTTTTCAATTAGACTATCGTCAGCTTCA
Organism: Desulfobacterales bacterium; assembly: GCA_050123865.1. Lineage (GTDB taxonomy): Bacteria > Desulfobacterota > Desulfobacteria > Desulfobacterales > JAHEIW01 > JAHEIW01. Next base: position 1,085 of record JASFGH010000335.1, read on the forward strand.
GCAATATTTTCAACCAGGGCCTCTCTTTCACTTTCCACCAAATCCGCCATGTCTGCAGGTATGTCTTCTTTTTTAGCCTTGCCGTCGGCACCATAAACAAATGCTTGATTGCGAATCAGGTCGACAATGCCTTTAAAGACGGATTCCGAACCAATGGGCAATTGCAATATGATGGGTTTGGGTTCGAAGCTGACCTTGACGTCTTCAAAGGTCCGGTTGAAATCAGCCCGCTCACGATCCAAGCGGTTGATGAAAATGACACAAGGCAAATTATATTCTTTGGCATACTCCCATGCCAGCTCGGTTTGGACTTTGACCCCATCAACTGCGTCGACAACGACCACGATCCCATCTGCGGCCTGCATGCAGCTCTTGGTGTCAGAGAAAAAATTTTGATCACCAGGAGTGTCAATCAGGTTGATGACATGATTTTTCCAGCTGCATTGGTGAAAACCACTGCTGATACTCGACCGGCGCTTAAGTTCTTCGGGCTCAAAATCCAGGGTTGAATTGCCGTCATCAACGCTGCCCAACCGTTTAGCCACACCGGAATCGTACAACAACGCTTCTGCAAGCGACGTTTTGCCGGCACCCCCATGACCTATTAGTGCAATGTTTCTGATACGCTCCGCCTTTTCACTCATTACAGTACCTCTTTGTGTTGGTTTGTGACGAATAAATTTTTAAACGTGATTCAGTATCTTTTATCTTCGAAAAAATCAAGTCCAAAATATTCTGCTGTTCAGTCCACAATCATTTTGCGATCGACAAAACCGTTGATCGGCGGACCTCACCCATGGCCGGGCATGTCAGAAAAATCTGAATCAGATAGATTGCTTTCTGGCTGCAAGCGCATAAAAAATTCACGATTGCCTTTGGGTCCCGGCACAGGCGAAGCGTATACGGGGTCGGGCTTGAGCTGTTGAACGTGGAAATATTCTGTTAAAGTCTGGATAACCTGTTCATGCAGCTGCGGATCACGGACCACGCCGCCTTTGCCAACCTGACCCTTGCCGACTTCAAACTGCGGCTTGATCAAAGCCAGGATCGCGGCACTGGGTTTCATAAACTTGATGACGGCCGGGACGACTATTTTCAGTGAAATGAAAGAGACATCAATGGTAATCAAATCGACACGTTCCGGAAGGGCATCCGCTTTCAGATAACGAGCGTTGGTCCGCTCCATGACGATCACGCGCGGGTTCTGGCGTATTTTCCAGGCCAATTGCCCGTAGCCAACATCCACTGCGTAAACCCGTTTGGCCCCATGCTGCAGCAGACAATCGGTAAATCCGCCGGTGGATGCCCCCACATCCATGCATATGGCTGCGGTCACATCAAAGGAAAAGTGGTGCAAAGCGGCTTCAAGCTTAAGTCCCCCTCTGCTGACATATCCGATATTGCCACCTTTACATTCAATGGTGTCCAAAGGCGAAACCGAAAATCCGGGCTTATCCACCCGTTGACCGTTGACAAAAACCTTTCCGGCCATAATTGCACCCCGGGCGCGCTGACGGCTGGCAAACCATCCCTTTTCAATAAGCATCAAATCCAATCGGTGTTTTTTGGCAGACACGAGATCCTGACGGGAATCGCAATGAAAGATGAAAACCTGAGTTTTGCATGAAGTTGATTAAACGACCTGACGATCCGGCCATCGCATATCCGAACTGGCAGATGAGGCCATCAGCTGCTTGGTGCATTGGACAATGGCTTCGGCATCCACACCGTATTTTGATCGCAAAACCGACTGAGGACCATGTTCGACGAATTTATCCGCAATGCCGATGCGTTTAAGCTGGAAACCGGAGATGCCGGCGTCATAGAGCGCTTCTAAGACCGCACTGCCGAATCCGCCCTGACGGATATTTTCCTCAACGGTAATGATGCGGGGAATTTTCCTGGCCCAATCGCTGATTAAATCAATATCCAGGGGCTTGACAAACCGGCAGTTGACGACCGTCGCCGATATGCCTTCCCGGGTCAACTCGGAATAGGCATCCAGTGCCTCACAAACGCATCGGCCAATGGCCAGAATCAGCACATCTTCGCCTTCTCTGAGGGTCTCGCCGCTTCCGACCTTGAGGGGCCGAATCGGATTTTCGAGAATCGCACCGGTACCGGATCCCCGGGGATACCGCAGGGCAGCCGGGCCATTGTGTTCAAAGGCGGTCAGCAGCATCCGGCGCAATTCGTTTTCGTCCTTTGGTGCCATAACCACCATGTTGGGCAAGCTTCGCAAATAGCACAAATCAAAAAGACCATGATGGGTGGGGCCATCTTCACCCACGATACCGCCGCGATCGAGGGCAAAAATAACAGGCAGCGCTTCAAGACAGACATCGTGCAAAATCTGGTCGTAGGCGCGCTGCAAAAAAGTAGAATAAATGGCCACCACCGGCTTTAATCCCTCTGTAGCTAGTCCTGCAGCAAAGGTAACCCCATGTTGCTCGGCAATTCCGACATCAAAAAATCTCTCCGGAAATCTTTTTGAAAATTCTGCTAAGCCGGTGCCCTCGGGCATCGCTGCTGTAACGGCATTGATTTTTTTATCGGCCTCCGCCAGTTGAACCATGGTATCGCCAAATACATTGGTATAGGACGGGTGCGGGCTGGCTGCATCCAGACAGTCGCCGGTTTCGACTTCAAAACGGGTGCAGCCGTGAAAGTATACCGGATTTTCTTCAGCCGGCGGATATCCTTTGCCTTTCTGAGTGGAAACATGTAAGAGCACCGGTTCTTTAAGAATTTTTATGTTTTCGAGTATATCAATTAAGTGATTTAAATTATGTCCGTTAATCGGACCGAAATATTCAAAATTAAATGCTTCAAACAACATCCCAGGGGTGACAAATGCTTTCAGGCTGTCTTCGGTCTTTTTGGCAACCTTGTAAATGTCGTCGCCGATTTTCGGCAATGATTTCAAAAATTCTCCCAGCTCTTTACGGAGTTCGCGTACTTTTTTACCGGAAAACTTACGACTCAGAAAAGAAGAAAGGGCGCCGACGTTGGGCGAAATCGACATTTCATTGTCATTGAGGATGACAAGCAGGTTTTTATCCTTAAGCGTGTCCCCGGCCTGATTGAGGCCTTCATACGCAATACCGGCCGTCATCGATCCGTCCCCGATGATGGCGATCACTTTGGCATCTTCCTCCTTTAGATCCTTGGCACAGGCGATACCCAGGCTGGCGGATATTGATGTGCTACTGTGGCCGGTGCTGAAGGCATCGTAAGGGCTTTCGCTACGGCGGGTGAACCCGGATATTCCCTTAAATTGTCGCAGGGTATGAAATTGATCCCGTCGGCCGGTCAGCAACTTGTGCGCATATGCCTGATGACCGACATCCCAGATGACTTTTTCCCGCGGGGTATCAAAAACATAATGAATGGCAATGGCCAGTTCGACAGCTCCCAGACTGGGTGCCAGATGACCGCCGGTTTGCGAGACGACTTCGACGATGGCCATTCGAATCTCTTCTGCCAGCACCGGAAGCTCGTCGCGAGACAGTTTCTTTAAATCCGCCGGTGAGTTGATCTGTTCTAAGAGGCTCAATGAATTTTTCTCCAATTTTTTGCGATTATCGATTTCTGTGGCGAATGTAGCGCGCAATGGCTCGCAATGGTTCGGCTTTTTGGTCAAAAGCTTCCAGCGCGGCCAACGCATTTTCGACCAGCTGATCGGCAAACTCTTTGGATTCCGTCAGACCCAGCAGGGCAGGGTAGGTCGTTTTATGGCGCTGCTCATCGGTGCCCACGGCTTTACCCATTATCTCAGGGTCGCCCTCGACATTTAAAATATCATCTGTTACCTGAAAGGCAAGTCCTATATTTTGAGCGTAGCGTTCAAACATTTGAATCTGTGTCGAATTTACGCCCGCCAGTTCTGCTCCGCAACGGACAGAGGCTTCAATCAGAGCGCCGGTTTTCAACCGATGCAAAGATTTCAGCTCCGCCAAGGTCAACTGTTTTTTCTCTGAAGCCATATCCAGCATCTGACCTTGAATCATACCGCAATAACCAGCTGCG
>JASFGH010000336.1:0-5105 GCA_050123865.1 Desulfobacterales bacterium
CGGCGTCTTTAAAATTGATCTTTTTGTGCCCACTTTTACCTACGTATTCGGGGAGGCCAAACAGGCCGGAATGCATGCTCTGGTTTCATTGTTCAGACTGGCAGAGGGCCATGAAAGCAACAATCCATCTTCACCTCTGCTTTTTGAGAGGGCCGCCAAGGTCGCATTGCACGAGCTGGGTCACCTCTTTAATCTTTTCCACTGCGAAAATAGAAACTGTCTGATGCATTATTCAGGCGGACTCGAAGATCTGGACGACTGTCCGCTCTATTTTTGCCGCTATTGCAGCACCTACTTTCAGGATGCGCTGAACAAGACCTAAGTGGTGTCGGTGTGCAGAAATTTTTGGGTCAAAAGGCGCCATCCAATATCCGGAAAATTACCATACACATCTCCGATCAGCTCACCACCGGTGGCTGCCAGATCTTCATACTCCGGTCCCATAAGCTCTAACAGCTTCTGCCCCTCCATCTCCATCCATTTAAAGCTTTCTTCTCCGAAGTAGAGCCCCCTGAGGTTTTTTTTGGGCATATCCGGTTCCAGGATAAACAGCCAGCCCTCATGATACGGATCTTCATGCGTGATTTCCGGATGTTCTTGGGCCTTGTGATTCACCGCTAAAACCGTGCCCGTGACCGGCGCTAAAACGCCTGCCCTGTGACTATTTCTGCCAAATGTCCAGCCGACCTCGTTTTGTTCCAGCTCCTCTCCCAGCGGCGGCAGGATCAGGGACTGAATGGCACCAAAAAGCTTGACCAGGAAATCGTCAAACCCGATCCTGACGCGGCCTCCATGTTCAAATCGTGCCCAGCTGTGACCCAGGTGATAATAATAGCCATCTGCCAATTTATAACCCGAAGCCAATCTATAACGCGGCGCCTCGGTATCCCGAACGAGATCGGCATCATCCAGCATTTGATCAAAGGGGCAATGATAGCACTCATAGTTCAGTGTACAGATCTTGGGTGCCTCAATTCGACCCGTCAGGGCATGGCGGCAAGGCCGGGATGCTCCCCGGTACCGCTTTTTCAAATAGTTAACCCATTCAGGGGCATGTTTGGCCGTCTCGAAATCCTTGCCTAAACCCATTGCATGACGGATACCTTTATCAAAGGGGCAACTATTGCAATCATAGGCATTATCACAGATCCTAAAGTTAACGACCCCTGCTTTCATCCATATACACTCATCCTCGACAACCTGAAAACCCACTACCCTTTTTGGGGTTTTACGTTTTGTAACCTGTCTTTTCATTTTTATGTCCTCCTTATCCTGATTTGCCGAATAAGCTCTATTGGCGATAAAGGGCATGGCAAACATACCACTTTGCTTACTCTGTATTGCAAAGCCAATACCACTATGGCCGATAAATTGTGTTAATTTATAACCTGCTGAATTTATATTAGAATTTATAAAATAACGGAAAGTAAATGAGAAGAAGGCTCTTTTTTGGAGGGGCCAAACTGATTAATTTAGCTACACATTGATGTAAAAACAGAAGAGAAATGGCGTAATTATCTTTTAAATTTATATGGTTAAAACATTGTAGCCGAAAGCAACAGCATCTGTCATTATTTTTAACGCATCAGTTCAAAAGGCCATATTTTTTCATCTTACGCCATAAGGTAGTGCGGTCGATACCCAGAGCGCGGGCGCTTTTATTGCGGTGCCAGCTGTGCTTTTGAAGTGTGGCCAGAAGTTTATTGCGCTCCTTGTTGTCCGATGATAAGCCGGACCTGGCAACGGCGGTTGGTATGGCCGGGCCAGCTGCCGGTCGGACCTGGAGATATTCAGGCAAATGGGTGGGTAGGATTTTATCTTCCTGACAGATAATCAGGGCGTGTTCGAGAATGTTTTCGAGTTCTCTGACATTCCCCGGATAAGTGTAGTTCAGCAGCAGCTCCATGACTTTCTCGGAAATCTCGGGCGAACGGACATTTCTGGCGACACACAGACGCCTTAATATGTGACCGATGAGCAGAGGCAGATCCACTCTGCGATCCCGAAGCTCCGGCAGCTCGATTCGAAATACATTCAACCGATAATAGAGATCTTCTCTGAAAAGCTGTTTTTCGACGAGCTTGCCTAAATTACGATTAGAAGCGGATATGATTCGAACGTTGACCTTAACGGTGTGCTGACTGCCCAAACGGTAAAATTCCTTATCTTCCAGCACGCGCAATAGTTTGGCTTGAAGGGGGAGCGGTAGATCGCCGATTTCATCCAGGAAAATGCTGCCGCCATCCGCCTCTTGAAACCGTCCCGGTTTATCTCTTTCAGCTCCGGTAAATGCACCCTGGACATAGCCGAACATTTCCGATTCGAGTAAATTATCCGGGATGGCGGCGCAATTTACCTTAACCAGGGGTTTGTCGGCCCTGCGACTAGCCGAATGGATCACCTTAGCGAGCAGATCCTTACCGGTACCGGTGGAGCCTTCTATCAAAATGGTGGCATCGGTGGCTGCGATCACATTGATCATGTCAAAAATTTTTTGCATGGCCGGGCTCTTGCCGATCATATCGTGGTAGGTGTAGCGATCCCGCATCGCCTGATCAAGTTGATGGACCAGCGTCATATCATGAAACATCGCCAGCCCGCCGATCACGTTTCCCTTTTCATTTCGAAGCGCCATATAGTTGGCGCGAATGGGGATCGTTACGCCGTCCTGGGTGATCATCTTCCCCTGCCGGCTGCTGCGGGACTGCCCGTCAGCGATCGTTTCTTTCAATAGACGGATTTCGTGGGCGTCTTCACCTTCAAACAGCGCTGAACAGTCTTTGCCCAGTATCTCTCGGCGGCTGTAACCGGATATTTTTTCGGCCTCGGTGTTAAAAAACGTAAAATGGCCACCCCGGTCGATCGTGAATATGCCGACGTCCAGGTTATCCAGGATAATTTTCAGGCTGCGTTCTTCGTAGTGAATCCGATCGATAAGGTCGGCAATGGGGGAGTGATCCTGCAATATGGTCATACATCCAACCACCCGGTAGTCGGGTCCGAAAACCCGGGTGGCCATGCGCGTCACGAAATGAGCGGTTTCATCCTCATCGAAAATTTTAATGACAGGCTCGTCTGTGCTCGATTTCCCAGGAGTTTTAAAGGGGCACTTTGCCAGACAGGGAACACCCATAAATACTTCCCGGCAGTCTTTGCCGATCGCTTCGGTGTTCTTGAGCCCCATAAGTGCTTGGGCACTGAGGTTCATGGAGGATACCTGCCGTTGGGTGTTGACGGTGAAAGCTCCGATATTCAATTCATCCAGAATATGCAACCATTCGTCACATAAAATGCGATCACCAATTTTATCGGGGAATATTTCCATCATCATTGCCCGGATGCAAAGCAGACAACCCGCTCTAAGAATTCAGCATTGTTGCCATGAAATGAACGCTTCAATTTTGTTGTTATGAATAAGGTCTTGATTGCTGCACCGGCCTCATTCAGTTCTGCCAGCGTTGGAAACCGGCAGCGCAAGCATAAAGGTGGCACCTTCACCCGGCCGGCTTTCAACGCTGACTGTACCATTGTGACGCTCTATGATTCCGTAAACCGTCGACAGACCGAGCCCCACCCCATAACCTTCCTTTTTGGTAGTGAAAAAGGGCTCAAAAATATGCGTTAAATCATCAGGGGAAATGCCGTGCCCTGAGTCTTTCACGGAAACGATCACCTGGTCTTTTTCCGTATCATGGCGGCCATCGATATTGAGCGCGCCTCCGTCCGGCATAGCATCCAGCGCGTTAAAGATCAGGTTGATGATACATTGCTGCAGCTGGTTGAAGTCGCCGACAACCGGTGGCAAATTCGGTTGAACATTGGACTCGATACGAATGTTACCCAGCTCCAGCTTATGCCGGCTTAAAAGGATACTGCGCTGCAGGAGCTCATCGATTTCAACCTGTCCGAAATTCGTGGGCGACATCCGCGAAAAACTCAACAGACCGGAAACGATCTGGGAACAGCGGCTAATTTCGGTTTCAACCAGGTTTAGATAGCGTTGAAACTTTTCAATTTGCTCCTGCGATGGGGCACCCCGTTGTAAAATACGGATCATCAGTCGAAGATAATTTAAGATTCCGGACAGCGGGTTGTTAATTTCATGCACCACACTGGCAGCCAAACGTCCCAGAGATATCATTTTGGCCTGATGAAGGATTCGAGCCTGATCCTCCATTTCTCTTTCCAGCTTTCGGATTTCCCTCAGATCCCTGAAAAAACAGACCCGTCCATTTTTGTGCCCTGCCTCCAACAGGGTGACAGCTGATACCTGGACCGGAATATCATGGCCGGACTTGCTTCGCAGAATGCTTTCATACAGGAAAAGCCGGTTTTTCCCGCCATAGGTTTCTGCGGCCATCTGTTCCTTAAAATGATCTTTGGCTTCAGCCGGGAAGAAGTGTTCGAACTTCATCTGTTGGATCGCTTCTGTTTTGGAATATCCCAGCATCTGTTCCATACCGCGGTTGTAGATTACTACGGTATCCGTCTCATCACATCCCAGAATGCCGTCCATGGAGTTTTCAATCAGATTTCTCTGAAACTCGATGGTCTTTAGCAGTTGTTGACTGGTTTCGGCTTTTTCTTTTTCAAGAAGGGCGGTGTAATCCTTCAATTGTTTTCTGGAAACATACCGGTCTTTGGCCCGTTTGAGCGCGAGATATAATGCCTCATCACTAACCGGTTTGGTGATAAAGTCGGAAGCATCCAGCTGAAGGGCACGAATGGCAAGATCCATCTCGCCAAAGGCGGTGGCGACAATAACCTCGATGTCCGGATATTTCTTTTTGATCGCTTCCAGTACCTGGATGCCATCCTTTCCCGGCATACGGACATCGGTTATCACAATCTGAGGTGCGATTGCCTCACAGCGAAGCAAACCAGCATTACCATCCGCTTCAGCTACGACCTCATATCCGGCATCCTGCAGCGAAATGGTCAGGACATCCCGGATATCTTTTTCGTCATCAATCAGTAGGACCTTCCAATTTGAAGAATAAGCCATCGGCAATCTCTGTTAACAATAGAGGCACGGGGCACTGAGAAGTCTCTTGGCTTCTGCAACATTACAATTGAAAGTCAAAGATCGTTAGACACAGGATTTC
>JASFGH010000337.1:0-5086 GCA_050123865.1 Desulfobacterales bacterium
ACGCGGCGTTGCTGCGTCAGGGTTTCCCCCATTGCGCAAAATTCCTCACTGCTGCCTCCCGTAGGAGTCTGGACCGTGTGTCAGTTCCAGTGTGGCTGATCATCCTCTCAGACCAGCTAACCATCGTCGCCTTGGTAGGCCATTACCCTACCAACAAGCTAATGGTACGCGGGCTCATCTCCAAACAGAAGCTTCCATGGAGAGGCCACCTTTGATCTCAAAAACCGAAGTTATTGAGATATTATCCGGTATTAGCATCGCTTTCGCTATGTTATCCCCAATTCGGAGGTAGATTACCCACGCGTTACTCACCCGTGCGCCACTTTACTAGTTCCAGCAAGCTGAAACGTTCTCGTGCGACTTGCATGTGTTAGGCACGCCGCCAGCGTTCATTCTGAGCCAGGATCAAACTCTCCAATTAAACTATTAAGAATTGTGCCATAAACACAATTCAATTACGTTGACCCGACTTGCATACGCGTCACTATTTAGTTTTCAAAGATCAAATGCCCCCAAAAAAGGACAGCTGCATTGAAAGGGGCAACTTTAGCCCGCAATGCAACCTTTTCAATATACTAAGTAGCTCTATTTTGTCAATACTTTTTATCTGATTTGAACCGTCATGCCATGTTGAAGGCTTTAAATGACAAACTGTTAATTTATCGTTACGGATTGTGTTTGTCAATAAAAAACTTCATCTTTTTGGCGAAAATCGCAATTGAATTTATTTTTGAACCTCAATCTTATGGAAGCGTTTTTTACCGGAGCGCAGCAGAATCGTTTGCCCATCTTCTAAATCGGTGTCGCTGACTTGATAGTCAAATGATTCGACGCGGACACCATTTATATAGGCCCCACCCTGTTCGATCAACCGGCGCGCTGCCCCACCGGAATTCGCCAAGCCGACCTGATGAAACAGTTTGAAGGCCGGAATGCCGGCCTTTAGCGTATGAACATCCAGCGAGGAAGTGGGCACCGAGGCATCATCAGCGCCTAAATCGCCGCGCGGCAGGGTGCTACTGGGCAAAAGTTCAGCCGATACTTGCCGTGCACCGAACATACTGGCCGCGGCCTGATGCGCCTCGACGGCCGCTTGATTTCCGTGTGCAAGCCTTGTGGCCTCAAAGGCCAGAATGGCTTTGGCAGTGTTGATATCTGCGCCGCTTAGTTGTTCGACCTGACGAATTTCGTCCATCGGCAAAAACGTAAACAATGCGAGGAAACGCGCCACGTCCCGATCGTCGGTGTTGATCCAAGATTGATAGTAGTCATAGGGGGAGGTTTTGGTCGCATCCAACCAGACCGCCCCCTTAGCCGTTTTCCCCATTTTTTCACCACTGCTGGTCGTAATCAGGGGAAAGGTGATGCCGAATGCCGACCCCTGGTGGACCCTGCGAATCAGCTCAACCCCAGCCACAATGTTGCCCCATTGATCGCTACCACCCATTTGGATTCGACAACCGTAACTTTGAAAAAGCTCTAAGAAATCGAAGGCCTGCAATACCATATAATTAAACTCGATAAAGGTCAGGCCCTCATCTGAATCCAGGCGGATTTTATAGCTTTCGGCTTTGATCATGCGGTTCACCGAAAAGTGACGACCAATATCCCGCAGAAAAGGAATATATTTCAATTCGGTCAGCCAATCGGCATTATTGAGCATCAGCGCCTTATCATCTTCAAAATCAAGAAAGTGGGAAAGTTGTTTTTTGATTCCTTCAGCATTTTTGGCAAGTGCTTCCAAAGTCAGCAGCTGGCGCATCTCTGTTTTTCCGGAAGGATCTCCGACCATACCTGTCCCCCCACCGATCAGGGCAATCGGCCGGTGCCCCTGCCGTTGCATGTGGGCCAGAGACATGATGGGCACCAAGCTGCCAATGTGCAAACTGGCGGCAGTGGGATCAAACCCGATATAACAGGTCACGTTTCCCTGATCGAGGCACTCTCTTAACTCCCGATCGTGAGTGGTCTGTTCAATAAAACCGCGGTCTTCTAAAACATCCAGAACATTGGTCATGAGAATTATCCCTCAATAAAATTAAAACTTCCCCTCATTACAATTAAAAAAATGAATTTTCGATTTATAAATGAGAAATTTTTTCGTTGAGCAAGGCCGCACAAGGGTTTTTACCTGCGGCGTACTGTTAGTACGTCGCAGTTAAAAACTCGCGGAGAACGCAGCTCAGCGGAAAAAGATCCATTTAGAAATCGAAAATTCTATTTGTTGGCGTACTCGACGGCTCTGGTCTCCCGAATAACCGTCACCTTAATCTGTCCCGGGAAAGTCAACGACTCTTCTATTTTTTTGGCGATATCACGGCTCACCAGGATGGCCTCTTCATCGGATATGACCTCGCTTTCCACAATGACCCTTAATTCGCGGCCGGCCTGAATGGCATAGGTGTTGGAAACACCTTTAAAGGAATTGGCGATATTTTCAAGATCCTCTAAACGTTTAATATAGTTTTCAAGCAATTCTTTACGCGCACCGGGCCGCGCACCGGAAAGCCCATCGGCCGCCTGGACGAGCAAGGCCAATACCGAATTGGGCGGCACATCCTCATGGTGGGCCGCAATGGCATGGACAACCTTCGGGGATTCATTGAATTTTTTGGCCAGCCGGGATCCGATGACCGCGTGGGGCCCTTCGACTTCATGATCAATGGCTTTACCGATATCATGCAACAATCCCATCCGGCGGGCTATTTTGGCATTGAGCCCCAGTTCAGAAGCCATGATCCCGCAGAGGAAGCCAACTTCCACAGAATGTTGCAACACATTCTGAGCGTAGCTTGTGCGGAACTTTAATTGACCCAGTGTTTTGATCAGCTCATTGTGGATACTATGGACGCCCAGATCAAAAGCCGCCTGTTCGCCGGCTTCTTTGACGGCAATGTCGACTTCCTGGCCAACTTTTTTGACCACATCCTCTATGCGGGCCGGATGAATCCGACCGTCTGAAATGAGCCTCATTAATGACAGCCGAGCAACTTCCCGCCTGACGGGATTGAAGCCGGATAAAATGACGGCCTCGGGTGTGTCATCGATAATCAGGTCCACACCGGTGGCAGCTTCGATGGCTCGAATATTGCGTCCTTCACGGCCAATAATCCGGCCTTTCATTTCATCGCTGGGCAACTGAACAACCGATACCGTGCGTTCGGCTACATATTCTCCGGCATATCGCTGTATAGCGGTTGCCAGAATCTTCTTGGACTTGCGATCCGCATGCGCTTTGGCTTCATTTTCTATTTTTTTGATAAGGCGCGCCCCCTCGTAGCGAGCCTCATTTTCCATGGCCCGGATCAACAATTCCTTTGCCTGCTCGGCCGATAGACCAGAAATCTTTTCAAGCTGCTGCTTCTGTTGCTCGATCAACTCTTCGTATTCAAGTTCTTTGCGCTCAATTTCGTTGCTTCTTTTTCTTAACTTCTTTTCCTGACGCTGTAGCTCCCGCGCTGTGCGTTCATTTTTTTCGATCTTGCGATCGATGTTTTCCTCTTTTTGTATCAGGTGCGCTTCGCGCTGCTTGAGCTCTGAACGCGTCTCTTTGGTTTCAGCATCAAAATCACTTTTCATTTTGAAATGCCGGTCTTTTATTTCCAGATCGGCTTCTTTTAGAAGCGTTTCGGCCTTGCGTTCCGAATCCGCTATCAGCTGCGTCGCCTGTCCTTCAGCTGCTTTAAACTTTTGAGCTGCAATTTGGCCTTTGACCCAAAAGGCAATTCCAAAGCCAACACCAAAGAAAATGATGGCAAGAATTATATTAAATGCACTCATTTCTCTCTCCTCAAAAACCCGCATTGAAAGCGCCGGTGACCGGCAGCCGTTTTCATCAGCGCGTTCTTTTATTATGGTCAACATTCAAACAACTGCATTTGAATGTGGAGTGACGAGTCCTGGTATTCTGGCCTGAACCACAAGCGGCAGCCAGATCAACATTATTCTGTTTCTGCGAAAACGTATTATGGGTCAGGATTAGCTTTAGAGGCTGAGCACATGTGCCAGGAGATAACGAAGGAGAAAAAAGATGTCTGTGCAGGCAATCACGATCTGCGGCCGAGAAATCAAAAACATTCAATCGTACCGCAACCGGGCTGAAGGGATTTTAGTATGGGCGTACAAAGGAAGACCCCCACCAAAATGTCGTGTTGGCAGGTCTTTGAACCGAGATCCAAAGTGGGCGCCTCATAATTTCATCAGGCTTTTCTGTACCAGCAGAACATGCACACCGAAACCAGCGAAGGCTCCCAGAAGATAGCTGTTGGGTCAAAGAATAACTCCCAATCACGGACACGGTAGGGGCAAAATTATATTTGATCACACGCTAATGGAACACCCTTTTTTGTCCCCTGAAAACCTTACAAGCGTGTTTAGGATCTTTCGCGGTAAGGGTTGTGGAAAACCGATGGCTTCTCCTTTTATCGGTCATTCATTTTACAACTTGTGAACCGGTTTCTCATTTTTGCAAGACACAATCATCCAATTGACGGATCAAGTTCAACGATCGCTCTGATAAATTCCGCCTGAACTCTGAATGACGGTTTTCCAGATCCCGATTCTGATGGGCAATATTCAAAGCTGCCAGCATCAAGGTCGTTAAATTTGATTCCGCAGATGATCTGCCGGCTTGCTGATTTTCAAGGCGCGAAACTTCTTTGACGAGTACTTCCGCAATTTCTTTGGCCTGCTGAACATCCGATTCGGCCTTGAAGGTGTGTTTTTTGCCAAAAAGCTCTATGGTTACAAGTTGTTCCAATGAATATTAATTCTGCCTTTCCGCTTTTACCGACCCATATCCGACGGTCAAGCTACACTAAAGGTCAATGATTTCTTCTATTCTAACCAACAAACTATCAATCTTTGAACGAATCAAAGCCTTTTCCTGCGCATGGCTTTTTTCAGCTTCGATCTTACCTAAAAGCTCCTCCTTTAGGCTTTTAATTTTATCTTGTAGTTCTGAATTGGCTGCCTCGTTTTCTTTGCAAATCGCAATCAACCGTGCAACTTTTTTCTCAATTTGGCTGAACTGGTCAAAAAGGATTGCATTATCCAAGGCTTAACCTCGCGAATAATTTTTTGTACT
>JASFGH010000338.1:0-5074 GCA_050123865.1 Desulfobacterales bacterium
TTTGGTGAAGGCACGCTGGAGATTTTACCCGATGGATTTGGCTTTCTCAGATCACCGGATTCCAACTATCTGCCGGGGCCAGATGATATTTACGTGTCGCCCTCACAGATTCGTCGTTTTAACCTGAGAACCGGCGACACGATATCCGGTCAGATTCGCCAGCCCAAGGAGTCGGAACGCTATTTTGCCTTGCTGAAAGTCGAAGCTGTCAATTTTGAAGATCCGGAAGTCGCCCGCGATAAAATATTGTTTGATAACCTCAAACCGCTTTATCCGGATCGCAAGGTCAATCTTGAAACGGATCATGATAACTATTCCACCCGCATTATGGATATGATGATCCCCATCGGCTTTGGTCAGCGCGGCCTGATTGTTTCCCCGCCAAGATCGGGTAAAACAATGCTGTTGCAAAGCATTGCCAATGCCATTATCGCCAGCCACAAAGATGTCGTGCCCTTTGTGCTGCTGATTGATGAGCGGCCCGAAGAAGTCACCGACATGGAGCGCACCGTGGCTGCGGAGGTCATTAGTTCCACCTTTGACGAGCCTGCCGAACGGCACGTTCAGGTAGCAGAGATGGTCATTGACAAAGCCAAACGACTGGTTGAACACAAAAAGGACGTCGTTATTCTGCTGGATAGTATTACACGGCTGGCCCGAGCCTATAATTCGGTCGTACCGCCCAGCGGAAAAATTTTATCCGGCGGTGTGGACTCCAATGCACTGCAGCGACCCAAGCGATTTTTCGGTGCTGCACGCAACATTGAAGAGGGGGGCAGTTTAACGATCATTGCGACCGCCCTGGTGGATACAGGCAGTCGAATGGATGAGGTTATCTTTGAGGAATTTAAAGGTACCGGCAATGCCGAAATTCAACTGGATCGCCGTTTGGCGGATAAACGCGTGTTTCCCTCTTTCGACATCAAACGGTCCGGCACGCGCAAAGAAGAATTGTTGCTAAAAGAAGAAATTTTAAATCGGGTATGGATATTGCGCAAGCTGCTGACATCACTCAATACTGTGGACAGTATGGAATTTTTGCTCGATAAAATGCAGGGAACGAAAACCAATAAGGAATTTTTAGATTCAATGAATGCATAATTGTAATTAAGGGTTGCCAAACGCACCCCTTTCAGTTATATAAAAAGTTTTATGAAAATTTTTTAGGGGGTTGAGATAAAATGAAAACAGACATTCATCCAGAGTATCAACATACCACCATTCAATGTGCCTGCGGTAACGTTTTGGAGGTCGGGTCTACCAAAGCGGATATCCGGGTGGAGATTTGCTCAAAGTGCCATCCGTTTTTTACCGGAAAGCAAAAGCTGGTCGATACCGCCGGCCGCATCGAGCGGTTCCGTAAAAAATACGAAAAGTTTCAACAGAAAAAAGAGAAGCCCAATTAGCAGCCCCCGCCACCCATCATGCTGCTAAGCTCACAGGCGCTTCACTGCTACCCATGCACCGGCTGAAGCGCCGAATAGCACTCGCTTGGCCTGCTGGCAAAACGACAGGCTCTTCCAGCGCCCGTTTCCTGTAAAATTCACCTGCTAAATACAGAAGCCCGTTAAGACTTTTGAAACCACATATGCTTGCCGGCAGCGAAAAGGACTCTATCAGCATGGATTCGATTATGCGGGCAGTTATTTTTGGTACTCGCGGCCAAAATCATTAGAACCTATATCAAAAATAGTAGATCACGCCCAAGAGCGAGGCGTGAGCCGACGCAAAAGCGCAGCATACATGCAGTATGTGAGCATTTTAAGGAGGCTCACAACAAAGCTATTGGGCGTTAGATGCATTTTTGATATAGGTTCTAGCGTGTAATATCATACTTTGAGGATGCCGATAAAATGCTTGATCAATTAAAAGGAGTTGAAGAAAGGTTCTTAGCTGTCGAAAAGCGCCTGAGCGAACCGGATATTGTGCAGGATCGTCAGGCTTACCAGGCGCTTATGCGAGAGCACGCTGAGTTGAATAAAATTGTAACGGTCTTCAATGAATATAAAAAAACGCTGCAGGGGATAATTGAGAGTACGGAGCTGCTGCAGGACCCGGATCCGGAAATCAAAAGCTTGGCCCGTGACGAGCTCGCGAACCTGAATCAACTCCGTGATCAACTGGAGACGGATCTTAAACGGCTGTTATTACCCAAAGATCCCAATGATGAGAAAAACGTGATCATTGAAATCAGAGCGGGAACCGGTGGCGAAGAAGCGGCACTGTTCGCCGGTGATCTGTTTAGAATGTACACGCGCTATGCTGAAGCCCGTAACTGGAAAGTAGAAATCATGTCGCAACACGAGACCGGTGTTGGCGGTATCAAAGAAATTATCGCGCTGGTTCAGGGAAAAGGCGCTTACAGTGATCTCAAATATGAAAGCGGCATTCACCGCGTGCAACGCGTACCAGCGACTGAAGCCCAGGGGCGTATTCACACCTCGGCGGTTACGGTTGCGGTCTTACCCGAGGCTGAAGAGGTGGACGTCAAAATAGAGCCATCCGAGCTGAAAATTGACGTTTATCGGTCAACCGGCCCGGGTGGTCAGAGTGTGAACACCACCGATTCAGCTGTCCGCATTACCCATTTGCCGACCGGTTTGGTGGTTACCTGTCAGGATGAAAAATCTCAATTAAAAAACAAAAACAAGGCGCTTAAAGTATTGCGGTCCCGATTACTCGATCAAATCATGCAGGAACAGAACGCCAAACGTTCCGAAACGCGCAAAAGCCAGGTCGGCAGCGGTGATCGCAGTGGCCGCATCCGGACCTATAACTTTCCCCAGGGCAGGGTGACCGATCACCGCATCGGTCTGACCCTCTATAAACTGGAGAACATCCTGCAAGGGGAAATTAAAGAGCTCATTGGTGAATTGACGACTTATTTTCAGGCACAGGCCCTGCAAAATGCACAATCAAATCAACCCCCGGCAACCTGAATGGACCATTCTTAAGGTGCTTCAATGGGCCTCAACCTACTTTAAGCGCCACGAAATCGACAGCCCAAGAGCCACTGCCGAAATCCTGCTGGCACATGCATTGGCTGCCGAACGTATCGATTTATACCTGCATTACGATCAACCCTTGAATGCAAAGGAACTTACCCGCTTTAAAGCCATCATCAAGCGGCGAATAGAGCGTGAACCGGTGGCCTATATTCTGGGGTGCAAGGAATTCTGGTCGCTGGATCTGGCTGTCACCCGCAATGTTCTGATACCGCGACCAGAAACTGAGTGCCTGGTCGAAAGAGCACTGGCCTGCCTTGCAGCTGACTTCGATTCTGGACCGCAACGCATCCTGGAACTGGGCACAGGCAGCGGGGCGATCCTGATCGCAATGGCATCTGAGAATTCGCAGCACGCTTACTGGGGAACGGATATATCCGCTGCGGCCATTCAAATTGCCCAGCGTAATGCCATTGTGCATGGCCTGGCCGCCAACATTCATTTTCTGGTCGCGAATTGGTTTTCTTCTTTTGCTGTTCGGACGGATCTGTTTGATATGATCATTTCCAATCCGCCCTATATCCGCCGCAGGGACCTGAAGCGACTTCAGCCTGAAATTCAGGCATTTGAACCGCTTGTGGCCCTGGATGGTTCCGAGGATGGACTGCTTTGTTTGCGTCACATCATCCAATCCGCCCATCTTTATCTCAGGCCGGGTGGAATGCTTTTTTTGGAGATGGGACATGACCAAAAGGCGTCGTTAAAACAGATCATTCAACGCTGCGGCCAATATGAAGATGTCAATTTTTACACGGATTACAGCGGATATGACCGCATCGTCGCCATGCGAAAACAGGCCAAACGTTAAAACACCTCAAATTCCCGGCGCGTGGGGTGGCGTTCGCACGTTAAACCCTGTACAAAGCGGCAGCGGTTTAGGCAAGCAAGATCTATGTAATCGAAAAAACCCTTGCGATGCCGATTTTAATTTGCTATTTGAAATGGATTTTTTACCACACACGTCGCCGGATCTGTTGCCCGGTGCTTTCAGTGAAAGTTGGCAACAGGGTAGACGGCGGCGGAGGGAAAACCACATGATGAAGGGAGATAGAAAATGGCTTACGTTACCATGAAAGAGCTGCTGGAGGCCGGTGTTCACTTTGGCCACCAGACCAAACGCTGGAACCCCAAAATGAAGCCGTATATATTCGGGGCCAGAAACGGCATTTACATTATTGATCTTCAGAAGACGGTATCGATGTTTAAAACCGCCTATAATTTCATCCAGGCAACCGTCGCTGAAGGCAAATCGGTCCTTTTTGTCGGGACGAAAAAGCAGGCCCGCGAATCCATTTATGAAGAGGCCAATCGCTGTGAGATGTTTTACGTCCACAATCGCTGGCTGGGCGGTATGCTGACGAATTTCCAAACCATTCGACAGAGTATCGACCGATTGAATTATCTGAACGATATCCAGAATGATGGGGCCATCAACATGTTTCCGAAAAAGGAACGATTGAAAATGGTCAAAGAGCGGGTCAAGCTCGATAATAACCTGGGCGGGATTCGAACCATGAATGATTTGCCCGGGGCTATTTTTGTTGTCGATCCTAAAAATGAAATGATAGCGGTTCGGGAAGGCAAGCGTCTGGATATTCCCATTGTAGCGATTGTGGATACCAACTGCGACCCAGATGAGATTGATTACATCATACCGGGCAACGATGATGCGATTCGCGCAATTCGTTTGATAACCTCCAGAGTTGCCGATGCCTGCATCGCGGGTAAAGCGGCGTATGAAGAAAAAATGCAGGCCGAAGCCGATAAGGAAGACGAGGAAGAATCTGAAATTGCTGCTGCCAGCGCTGAACTGAAGCCGGGTGAGCGCAAAGTCATATCCGATGGTACCAAAGGACCGGTGGTTGAAATCATCCGCAAGACCGAGATGGATCAACCAGCTGAAATGGAGGCGCAGGAGGAGGCCGAAGAACAAGATTCGGAAACAACGAAACCCGTTGAGCGAACGGATACTGAGGCGGCAGGAGAGTAAAAATGGCAAAAATCAGTGCGGGTATGGTAAAAGAGCTGCGGGAAAAAACCGGAGCGGGGATGATGGATTGTAAAAAAGC
>JASFGH010000339.1:0-5065 GCA_050123865.1 Desulfobacterales bacterium
TGCGCAAAATGTAACCCAGCTCGATCAGCGTCAGGGTCAGCACGGGCAGGATGACCATATCCAGCCGTTCCCAGGGCGCCTTTTCACCGATGACCGTGGCGCCCGGCAGCCAACCCAGCCAGACGGCGACGATAAGGATCAGAAAAATACCGGTGGCAAACTCCGGGGTCACCGAAAACATCATGCCGCCGATTGACAGCGCCCGATCCCGCAAACTACCCTCTTTCAACCCTGCCAGAATGCCGAGAAAAAGTGCCAGGGGCATGACGATGATAAAAGCCGTTCCGGCCAGAAACAACGAATTGCGCAGGCGGGTCCAGATGCTGTCGGAAACCGGCCGGCCTGTGCGAAAAGATTCACCGGGATCCCCGCGGATAAATCCCTTTTTCAGGGGGATATACTCGATGGCGCCGCCGGAACTCTTTTTCCAGCCGGTGCCGATAATAAAGGTCCAGACCTCTTTGTCCGTGCCTTTTTCCCAGCGCACCACGTGGTTGGCATCATCAACGCCCCAGAACTCGCTTTTACCGCTGGCGTCGGTCTGCCATTTTTCGTTGTTTTTATATTTGGAGTCGACACCCACGGATTGCAGTCGGGAAATGGCATACAGATCCTCACCGTCAAGTTTCCAGCGCACAAGGGCGCCATCGTCCCGCACCGCCCACCACTCCTGGAACCCATCTTTAGTGGTGATGCGTTTCAAGGGCATCCCCACTTTGCGGGTGGCCGACCCCTCACTGCCGAAGAGCCAGTACCAATACCGCACATAAACGGGTTTATCCAAACCCACCTGAGCCAGGAACGAGGCCTCCTGTTCCGGGGTAACAAAGGCGCCCAAAACATTGCGGGCCACATTGCCCGGTGAAGACTCGGTGATCAAAAAGACGGCCATCGACACCAGAACCATGGTCAGCAGGAGCAAAAGAATGCGTCTCACGATAAATTTTGCCATGATTAACCCCGCAGTTTTCCATCAGGAATCAGGGTATAAAATATCCCGATTTTCATTATTGATGGCTAGTTGTGGCGGGCTCAGGCGGATCGTAAAGACCGCCTGAGCCTTATCGGTTTTCGATTATGCAAGCCAAGCATCATTGAAGGTAATGTACAACGATGGGACACCCGACACATTGGTGACATTTTTCCTCAGGCAATACCAGGCGTTTCTCCAGTAAGGAATTCCGATGGAACCGCGCTGTTGCTGGATATCCTCCAGTTTGCAGAAGACCTTGCGGCGTTCATCCACGTTGAGCAATCCGTTGGCTTCCTTAAGCAGTTTGGAAAACTCATCGTCGGCCCAGCGGGTTTCATTCCAGGGCACCGGCTTACCCGCATCGTCGTTGACGTATGCCAGGTTCAGCACCATGGTGCCGATGGGTCGGTGCATCCAGGGGGTGATACCCAGATCGACCTCGGTCCATTTCTCCCAGTACTGGCTGGTGGGCATGGTCTGGATATTGATCCTGAAGCCGGCCGGCGCGGCATCCTGCTTGAGGACTTCTGCATAGCGCACCACATCCGGCCAGGTGCCGACAGCCAGATTAATGTCGATCCCTTTGGGATAGCCGGCCTCCTTCAACAGTTGTTTGGCGCGCTGGGGATCGTACTTGGGTATCGGTTTTTCACAGTACTCGGGGTGTAGCTGATAGACGTGGAAATCCTGACCCTGGAGACCTTCATTGAAATAAACCAGTGACAAGAGCTTTTCATGGTGCTGACAGATCTTCAGGGCGGTGCGCACCTTATTATCGTCCCAGGGTTTAAGGTCGACCCGCATCCGCAAGACGCGCGTAGAGGCGCTCGTAACCGGTATCATATTGATATTGGGGTCTTTGCTCAAGGCCTGGTATACATCCACGCCGGCGACATCGCCGAGGTCGACCATGTCGACTTCACCGGCTTTGATGGCGGCAATCTGAGGCGCCATCTCGGTGCCCATATCAATAAATTCCATGCCGTCCATGTAGGGCAGCGGCTTACCGTCGGCGCCCTTCTGCCAATAGTCTGTGCGGGCCTTGAGCACGGCGCGCTCGCCCGGCAGATAGGACTCGAGGGTGTATGGGCCGGTGCCGACCGGCTTTTTGATAAAGTCGCCGTCAAAAGTTTTGGCATTCAACACCAGGGCGGGGTAGTGGAAGAGGTGTTCGGGAATGGCAATCTCGGGTACCTTCAGATTCAGTTTGACCTTGTATTGATCGACTTTTTCGACACCTGAGAGGTCCATGTATTTTCCGACCAGGCCCAGCATGGAGGAACCCACGTCCTTGTTCATCCACTGTTGAAATGTGAAGACCACGTCATCTGCGGTGAAGGTGTCACCGTTGTTCCACTTAACACCCTGGCGCAGGTTCAGGGTCCAGGTCTTGAGATCATCGCTCACTTCCCAGTTTTTCAGCAAATAGGGATGGGTGATGTTTTTGCCATCGGTAAAGGTAAGGTATTCGGCGACCTGACGCCCCACCTGTGAGGGGGCCACCCATGAAAACTGGGCCGGGTGGGTGATTTTTTGGACCTGACCGGCAATTTTGAGTGTCCCGCCGCGCACCGGTTTGGCCGCAAGGGCATTTTTAGGCCAGGTCAGGCCCGCCATTTGAGTTGCCGCTACCGCAGACATTCCGAGTAATGTGGCATATCTCAGAAAATCGCGGCGCGTGAGTTTCCCGTTGTCCATATCGACCTTAAGGTCGTAAATGGCCGGGTGGAGTTTCTCCTTTTTGTCCATTTAGTCCTCCTTTCGTTGCATCCTTAGGTTGGCAGTTGGTGAGCAATATATCCAAATCCGCTTGATATTATTTAATTAATCGTAATATCAACAGGATAAGAAAATGATGGAACCGCAAAATGGTCGTCTAAAGCTGGGATTTCTGTCGCTTTTTAAGGTTATCGTGAATTATTATTTGCTTATCAGCTTTATAACAATTCCAAATAGTTGAGAAGCGCTTAACTCTTAGGAAGAACTTAAAAAAACTTGTACTGCAAAAAAGTCGGTGTATTCAATACGTAAAAAGAAAGATAAAAAATAAATAAATGAAATCCAATAAATAAATTGTTTCCACCATAAAGAATCAATTTAGGACTGTCAAGGTCAAATCTGATTTTTTAGGCATGTCCTGAGGGCGCAATTTTTCAATCATTAAATGATACGGGTTCGTAAGACCGCAGGGTGTCAAACCCGCACCCCTAAGGACAATTTTTATAAAATATCAAAAATATATTGACAATATATTATAAATATTTTAATTGATCGATCATAAATTTGGGGAAAATATTTCTATGTCCGGAAATAGAAATCAAATAAAGTCCTTGCCACTCAGTGAAATTGCCTATCAGAAAATAAAAGGGCTCATTGTAACCTTAAAACTGGGTCCCGGGGATCAGGTTGATGAGGATTGGATCACTAAAACGCTTTCGATTGGGCGCACGCCTATCCGGGAAGCACTTTTCCGTTTAAATGCTGAAAATCTCGTTGAGATGGTCCACGGGCGTGGGTTTTTCGTGCAGGACATCACCTTGAGCAATCTCAAGGATTTGTTTGAAACCATGTTGATCATGGAGAGATCGGCAGTGGCGCTGGCAGCCAGGCGGATCCAAAAGGACCAGATTGAGGATCTGCAGCGCATAAACGGCGACCTGCGCCAGGCCTGGTGCGAAAAGAATTTTTTGCAGGTGACGTTGTTGAACAGCCGGTTTCACCGCTTTATTTATCAATCTGCTGACAATGCCATATTATTTTCCTACCTGGACAATCTGCAAAATCAATCCCAGCGTCTGGCCTATATGTGCTTCAGCAAAGATGTGTCGTCATATGACATGCAGTCTCATGCCGAATTGTCTATCAAGGAACACCAGAATTTAATCGAGTTACTTGAGCAGGCAAATGAAGTCCAAGCGGTAAAGGTCATCTCCGAGCATGTAAAACTCTTTCAGCGCCGCGTTAATCATTTCATGTCACCAGCAGACATTATGGATCAGGTAGAACCGATGTAAAGGCGTTGCAATTTGAATTTTTCAAAATTTTAATATTAATTGCGATATGAAGATAAAACTATAAACGGAGCAGAGGATGAAGCCTCATCACGAGTTGCTCGGCCGGCCCGTTTTGAAAGTGCTCAGCACGGAGCAGATCGAAGAAATCCATCTAGCCACGCTGGCAGTTCTGGAACGCACCGGCATCCAGGTGACGCATGCCAGGGCACTGGAATTGCTGGCAGGCGCTGGTGCGGATGTCAATAAAAACCGGGTCCGCCTTCCGGCCCAGATGGTTGCAGAGGCGATTCAGACAGCACCCTCTCATTTTGCTCTTGGCCGGCGGAACGGTGAAACCGCATTCATGCTGGAGAACAATAAAAGATGGTATGGTGCCGCTCTGGATTGCATGGAATATTTGGACCCTTTTACAGACGACCGCCGCCTCTTTACCAGCGAGGATTGTCGTATCACCGCCACAATTGCCAATGCCCTGTCCAACTATTCCTGGTCGATGATGCTGGGTTTTGCTGCTGACGTACCAGTCGACATCGCCGAACGGGTGACCGCCAAGCAGGCCCTGACCTATTGTGAAAAACCGCTATTTTTTTGTTGCAAACAAATGAACAGCCAAAGTGCCATTTATGAGATGGCCACATTAATTGCCGGCGGTGCGGAGCGCTTTCGGCAGGCACCATCGATCGTTGCACTTTCTTCTGCCATTTCGCCTCTGTGTTATGATGATGACACGGTGAAGAAGATTATATTTTGCGCTGAAAAAGGTGTTCCACAAGTTTTATATCCCGGGCTTCAAGCCGGCGCTACCTCCCCGGCAACTTTCGCCGGAACAATCGTGCAGGGGAGCGCCGAATCGCTGGGCGGACTGGTAGTCGCACAACTTGCCCGAAGGGGAGCGCCGGTCATCTACGGCGCATTTACAACGATCATGGATATGGCCACCGCCATTTTCTCCTATGGTGCGCCCGAGATGAACCTGATGGCCGCCGCCATGGCCCAGATGGCGCAGCACTATCATTTGCCTTTCTTTGGCACCGCCGGCTGCTCTGACGCCAGATTTCCTGACGATCCCCAGGCTGTC
>JASFGH010000340.1:0-5055 GCA_050123865.1 Desulfobacterales bacterium
TAAAACTTCGCCAAGGTGTCTTATTTCATGATGGAACCCTCTTTAATGCAGATGCTGTTATCCACCATTGGACCCGCATCCTGGACCCTAAATATAAATTTCGCGGACGCCGTTTGCTAAAACCCATCCTGCGCGTTGAAAAAATCGATAATTATACCATTCGTTTTCATCTAGCGCATCCCTGGCCGGCCTTTATCAATATATTGTCAAATGAACTAGCTTTGCTGGCCTTTATCCCATCCCCCAAAGCTGTTGACGGGGAAATACATCATCGCAAACCCGTTGGAACCGGACCCTTTAAGTATAACGACTGGAGAGGCGGCACTCACTTCATCGTTCTCAAAAACCATCAATATTGGCAAAAAGGAAAGCCCTTGCTGGACAAGGTTGTTTTCAGGACGATTCCCGATCACCAAGCGCGCTATGCCAGCCTGGTCTCGGGCCAGCTCGATGTGATTATTCTTGATCGGGGCAATCTCGTCCAAAAAGGCAAAGAGGACCTGTCACTATATACGTACCCGGTCGAAGGTAACGGGGCTGAAATTATTCTGATGAATACGCGCAAGCCGCCCCTGAACGACCTCCGCGTTCGGCGCGCGCTGGCACTGGCCAACAATCAAAAGCTACATGTCAAAATGGTATACGGCAACCTGGTTCCTGTGATACATCACCCTTTCGGTGAGCAGTTTACCTGCAACGATGACGGTTACCTTGATTATGATCCCGGAAAAGCCAAAGAGCTGATTGCCGCATATGGCAAATCGGTGGAAATCGAGTGTCTTCACTCCAACACATCGCGCGGCCGGCAAATCGGAGAGCTGTTACAGCAGCTATACAAAAAAATAGGCGTGAAGCTGAAACCGGTCGGACTGAGTCCGCCTCCCCATGTCAGTAAAGTTATCGGTGGAAATTACCAGCTTGCCACCTGGCGCATTCCGCCTTCCGGCGATCAAGGCCCGAGGTTATATAATAGTTTTTATTCCCAAAGCCCGATGAACGTTACGGGCTACAGTACGCCCGAATTGGATCATTTGCTAGAAATGCAGCGTATTGAAACCGACAAAACAAAACGAGAGAGTTTGTTGTGTGACATCATCAGACAGCTTAACCAAGATGTACCATTTCTGTATCGTGGGGGGCGCGGATATCACATTATCGCACGCAAAAAAATTAGGGACATGTTGGACACCCCGGGATTCAAAATGGACCTGGCATCCGCCTGGATTGATGAAGCTGACAAATTCAACGTAGCGGCCCTGCAAATCGAGATCGATTCTGCGCCGGTTCCGGTTGAGTGCCCTGAATCCGAGGATGCCGAAGCCATAAAGGCGGCTTTGCAGGGTTCATGGGAAGGTAAAACCAGTTTCGGGGCCCGAATCCGAGTGACATTCGACCAAACGGACAGGATAAAGGGGTACAATGTATCTGCTGGTAGGGAATTCACCCGGAAGTATGTTATTTGCGGCAATGAGGCCATATGGTTCGCGGGCAATGGTGCCCAGATCGCCGGATCTGTTGCGGAAAATGGACAGAGCCTGAAAATAAAATATAACATGCAAGGTACGCCGGCAGTCGATACATTTGCCAAAAAACCGTAAGTCCTCCTGATATTAAATTGACTTGGAGAGATCATATCGTTAAAGAAATTTAAAACGAAATATTCGGTTAACAGTCTCGGTAGTGATTGCTTTCATGTGCTGATAACCATGATCTCAAACGTATCGGACAATCAATGCAGTTTATATGGAAAAAATCTCTACGACTCATTCTCGTGGTTCTGACAGTTACCGCATTGACTTTTCTGATGGTGAATATTCTGCCGGGCGACGTAGCCGATATGCTCGGCGGGCAGGGAGCCAGCCCTGAGGACATTGAAGCCATTCGCAAGGAGTTGGGACTCGATCGCAACCTGCTGGTTCGCTATGTCATCTGGCTGGGCCACTTACTCCAGGGAGATCTTGGAAAATCCTACCTAACGCAGGAACCAGTCCTACACATTATTTTGTCCCGCCTGCCCGTCACCATTGAACTGCTCGTTATTTCCCAGCTTTTCACCCTTTTGCTGGCTCTGCCGGCGGGCATCATCAGTGCCTATCGGAGCGGCTCCTTTTTCGACCGCCTGATCAGCATCAGCGGTTTTGCCACTCTTTCAGTTCCCAGTTTTGTTATGGCCCTGGTGAGCATCTATCTGTTTGCCATTCAACTGCATTGGCTGCCGGCCACCGGGTATACGTCTTTTGAATATGGATTATGGGCCAACATCCGGTCTTTTATTCTACCGGCCCTGAGTATCGCCCTTATCGAATGGGTTGTCCTGATGCGGGTGTTACGCAGTGATATGATCAGCACGTTGCAGCAAAATTACATTTTGATGGCAAAAGCTAAAGGGTTACCGCCATGGAAGGTTCTACTGCATCACGCCTTGAGACCCTCATCTTTTACATTGGTCACTATTTTAGGTATTCAGATTGGGCGCTTGCTGGGAGGAGCGGTCATTATAGAAACCATTTTTGCCCTGCCTGGCATCGGCCGCTTGCTGGTCAATGCCATTTATGCCCGTGATTATATGGTTGTCCAGGGTTGTATTCTTCTGATTACCATCGGATATGTAGCCATCAATACAATTATTGATATTTTATATCACATCTTAGATCCCCGTATCAGAACGGAGCCCACCCATGCCGGTTAATGCTGCTAAAGCGCGCCTAGGCTGGATGCTCTGGTTGGCGGTTATCTGGCTGGCAATTGTCATCGCAGCGGCAGCCACGGCCGACAGGTGGTCCGTACCGGCTTTTGATGCCATGGACTGGGATCATCCCGTCGCAGCACCCGGAACGCGCAGCGATAGCGTCACCCTTCAAGACATGACAGAACCGGAAAATGGAACGTACACGTACTGGCTGGGAGCCGACACCATGGGCCGAGACGTCACCTCCCGTTTGATCTATGGCGCCCGGGTTTCACTGGCGGTCGGCTTGCTCTCACCGGTAATCGGTTTTTTCCTGGGTGGGATTCTGGGTTGTCTGGCGGGATATTTTCGAGGTCGCCTGGAAGTTGTCATCGTCGCTGCAATGGATGTGATCCTGGCTTTTCCGGGAATCGTGTTGCTTCTTGCGATTACCTTTTATCTGGGGCCAAGTCTTCGCAATCTGGTTATCGCCCTGGGATTTCTGACAATCCCGGCCTTCAGCCGGGTCGCCCGCGCAAAGACACTGACGCTGCGTGATCTGGAATTCGTCCAGGCCGCCCGGTTAACCGGCGCCGGCAACCTGTCCATTCTGATCCATGAAATCATTCCCAACGTGATTGCACCCATGACCGCATACGTGCTGCTGGTGGTTTCATTTATGATAATGGCCGAGGGCGCATTAAGCTTTTTAGGGCTGGGCATACCGGCGCCGACGCCAAGCTGGGGCGGAATGATTGCCGAGGGCAAGGAGGTGCTTGAGGAAGCGCCCCATGTGAGTATGATTCCGGCCGGCGTTATGTTTCTGACCGTTATGTCTTTTAATCTCATTGGAGACAGCTTGCGGAGACTGGCCGAAAAGAGAACGAGCCAATTATGACGGCAAAAGCGCACATCACACCGCTTCTCGCAGTTGAAAACCTGCGCACACTGATACCGACGCGCGGCGGGCGGGTGCATGCCGTCGACGGCGTTTCATTTGCGCTCGAGCCGGGAAAAACGCTGGGCGTGGTGGGGGAATCCGGCTGCGGCAAGACCATGATGGCCCGCTCTATCATGGGCATTTTGCCCCGCAATGCAATCATGCCACCGGAAACCCGGATTGAATTTCTGGGAAAAGACTTGGTCGGCCTGCCGGGGCCGCAGATGAGGCTTCTCCTTGGTAAAGATATCGCCATGATCTTCCAGGACCCCATGTTATCATTAAATCCCGTCATCAAAGTGGGCCAGCAAATCGGCGAAGTCCTCCACCATCACTTGAAAATGGACAAACCGGCAGCCCGGAATCGTGGCATAGAACTTTTAAAGCAGGTCGGAATCCCCATGGCCGAGCGCCGTTTCAACCAATATCCCCATCAGTTCTCAGGCGGAATGCGCCAGCGGGTAGCCATAGCCATCGCCTTGGCCTGTAAACCGAAATTGCTGATTGCAGATGAGCCCACTACCGCGCTGGACGTGACGATTCAGATCGACATTCTTGATCTGCTGGCAAAATTTCAGGCCGAGAAGCGCATGGCCATGATTCTCGTGTCTCATGACCTGGGTGTGGTGGCCGGCAGAACCCACGAGACAGCCGTCATGTACGCCGGCAAAATCGTTGAGCAGGCAGCGACTGCTGAACTTTTTAAGCATACCGCCATGCCGTATACCCGGGCTTTAGTGGATGCTAGTCCGCGCCTCACAGATCCACCGCACACAAGACTTCAAGCGATTGGCGGAAATCCCCCCGATCTGATTGATCCGCCGCCCGGGTGCCGTTTTGCCCCGCGATGCTCCCGGGCAAAAGACCGTTGCCGCCAAAAGGAGCCGGAGTTGAAACATATCGAAGGACAAAACCATCGGTTTGCATGCTGGTATCCACTGGAAACGAAATGAGCCCTGATAAAAAACGGAGCCATCCCCTGCTGACCGTCCAAAACCTTGTGGTCGAATTTTGCATCGACAGGGGCTCAAAGATTCAGGCCGCATCAGGCGTCAGTTTCAGCATCAACGGCGGCGAGACCCTGGGCCTGGTCGGCGAGTCGGGCTGCGGCAAATCCACGGTGGCCCGGGCCATTGTTCAGCTTCAAAAACCGACCGCTGGAAACATCTGGTTTGACGGAGAGGATATAACCGGTTGCAGCAATGATCGTTTACGTGAACTTCGGCCCCGGCTCCAGATGATCTTCCAAGATGCGGCCGCATCTCTGAATCCCGCCCGCAGAGTCGGCCGGACCATCTCCGAGTCGCTAAGGGCCTCCAGCGAGGCCGATCGACGAAGCCGACGTCAAATGGCACGAGCTTTAATGCAGGAGGTCGGTCTGGATCCTGATCATATTTATGACCGGCGGCCTTTTGAGCTTTCCGTCGGCCAGTGCCAGCGCGTCAGC
>JASFGH010000341.1:0-5055 GCA_050123865.1 Desulfobacterales bacterium
AAAGTAAAGAACATATTTCCACCACCGATTTGAAAAAATCACTTCTTTTCGATAAAAAATGAAAACGATTAGTATGCTTAGTAGTGCTGCGAAAAATGGAGAGTGAAAGAAGCCTCTGTGACCCAAAAAATGATAGGACGGTATGTACAACCAGCGGTAGCCAATGACGTCAGCATCTGGAAGTGTCGAACATGCGATGCTCAAAATCCAAAATTTCAAGGATTCTTTTCCGGAGCTAAAACTGTATGCGGAGGTACCGGCGACTACAGAATGCGTTATAATTGTCGGCAAAGCAGTTTCCTATCTACAATATCAAGGGGCACGCACCAATTGCAGGAGCTTTAATCGTTCGACTGCAGCAATAAAGGCATCAATACTTCCAGCCTTGAATGTACCATTTAGTATTTTCCAACTTCATATTAAAAACAACGAGACCATTATAATCCCCCCGGGTCATATAAATCTTCACTTCAGCTTTGTCGCCGGAAACCGTCATCCTGGGTTTTCCTAAAGCGATCGGAGGGTTTTCAGCAAGTCTTCTGGGAAGAATTTTAACATAATCTGCCTTGGAAAAGATCTTTCGATCCCTACCGGTCATTATCGCAGCGTTTTCATGGATGAGATTCTCAATTTTTTTGGAATCCTTTGTATTCACGCCATGCTGAAAATCCAGCATAATGTTTTTCAGCGCCTGCTCTTGAGGGGATTTCGGCTCATAATGAGTTAATGGTTCATTTTGCCCGCAGGATAGTATGACCGTTATGATCACAGCAGATACAAGATGTTTAACCATCATTTTTATCCTGATTTATTTTTTGAATTCGAAAATTTGTGTCTAATTGCCGGTCTAATCTGCCGGTATCAATCTGATCTTTATTGAGAATACCGCGAGAAAAGAATAACCGGTGATATGGATTTTTGAAATTAAAAATCCCACCTCTCATTTCAAGAAGTGGGATTTTTGTAATTCAATATTTTTTTCCTTAACCGTGCTTGCCGCACCCCAGCCCATAGGGCGACGGCGGGAACCATGAACCTTTCTTCTATCATGACTACCTCGTGATTGGGGTCAGCACACTATTGATACAAAACTAAATATCAAAAATTTTCCATTAAAGTCAATTTGTTTTGAGTGCAGGGGATCGAAACGTAAGCTGTCAAACAGCAGGGATTCTACGAATTTTAACCAGGTGGTTGTGGGCAATAAGGATGCGGCAATTGATGCCTCTACGCCATCTGTCCAGGTTTTTAACCATTTAACGAATCGACTGTTTAACGAATTAACTAAGGTTTTGGACTTTGCATTGACACCTTACCGGCTTTAGCCTATGTTTTCTTTGCCCAAAAAGAGATTCAACGAAATGAAAACAAGGGGGTTATAATGTCAAAGCTCACGGACGAAGCTAAAAATGCAGTGGCAGAAATACGCCCGTCGTTGGTGGCTACTGCAAGCGGGACTGGAAAGCCAAATGTCTCTGCCAAAGGATCGCTGCGCGTTATAGATGATGAACATGTTGCCTTTGCAGACATTGCCTCTCCCCGAACTGTCGCTAACATCAGGGAGAATCCACAAGTGGCCATCATCTGTTTGGATGCTGCCGCGCGAAAGGGCTGCCGCATTTGGGGACAGGGCAGTATATTCAACTCAGGTGAACTCTTCGATCAATTAACTGCTGAGTATGACGCCAAAAACAAGGTGGTGCAACATGCGGTAATAGTGGCCGTTGAGCATGTTGAGACCTTCTAATCACAAAATGTTTTTCCGAAAATAAGAGTCCGTTCCTTATTGGGAATTAAACACAAAACATTAATCACTATTTACAATTTGACCCCTTCATTGACACAGCCGGTTGTAGGCGATGGGTTGCGATGGAGGATTGGTCTAATCTTGCAGGGGTTTTGAGAATCAAATGTCAATATTTCTCGGACGTCCCCCTGCCTATCCAACAAATATAAAGAATTACTGGCAGAGCATCAAATTTACCCCTTCACACATAAAATCTGATAATTCTAAAAAGCGAGTATTTTACGAACATTCACGAGCCGGTTGCGGGCGATGGGGATGCGGTGGTTAACGGGAGGATCTAATCGCAAATCGTAGTCACGGGATTTTCGCGGGGTGATTGAGCGGACGCGGTTTAAGTTGACGATATACTCTCGATGACATCGGACAAAGGCCGGTGCCGGGAGTTTTTTGGCCAGTTCACCCAGTCGTTGCACGGATTTATAGGGTTTTTTTCGTTTCGTTCGAACCAGCGTATTTTCCCCCTGAGCCTCAAGATAAAATATCCCATCAATCTCGATCAGATCAATCGAACCATCTTCATATTTCACCGGCAGCCTGCGAACCACTCCATCGGTCATTTGGATCTGTCCTCAAATTTGTTTAAGGTTTTATATTTTTTTACCTGGTGCCTGTTGAACACGTTAATTTATTTGAACTTGATGTGAAATCCCGCTGTAAAGCGGGGGTGCCTTAAGCCTAACGCCATCAGTTATGTAATCCCATAACTGGGCGTTTATAGCCATGAGCTGTCCTTCTGGAACCATGAATTGTCCTCTCCAGCCATAATAAGGCAGGGCTCATGTTCACGGACGTCCCTTTATTTCCTTAGTTCCCTATAAACACATCCAAAAAAAGTTTACCGATCACTTTTCTGCTATCTTATAGCTGATCGAGATTCCCGCGCTGCTGGTTGTATCAATTGTCGTTTTGAAATTGGGCAAGCCTTTTACGTAATCAATAAATTCACTGATGCCCTCAGACCAGGTGTTTCTTGCGTTATGCGCCGTAAAGCAACCGCCAACTTCAAGTTTTGGTGCAAGCGCTATGAAATAATTTTTGTACCAGTCTTTATCTGCATCAGAAAAGACAAAATCAAAGGGTCCCTTTAGCTTTTCCACAAGCTCGTGGGCATCTGCAAGGCGCGCATCGATATATTCAGAAAGTCCGGCCTCTTTGAAATTGGCAAGCGCCTTTTTATGTCGTCCTTCATGAATTTCAATAGTTATGAGTTTGCCCCCTGTTTTGCTCAACGCCCATGCCATCCAGATCGCTGAAAGCCCGGTGGATGTACCAATTTCAACAGCCTTTGTGTATTTGTTTTTAATGATGAGATCATACAAAACTTTGCCATCAGAATACGGGATGTTCCAATCATGCCATTTGCCTTTGGTATTTTCCAAAAACATTCTTACCTTCTCATCAAGCGCCGGGTTGTCCTGGAGTTCTTCACATTGGGCGCTGCGGATTGAAAACCCCATCATGACGATTAAGGAAAGCAAGATAAATGTTACACAAATTTTTACCAAGCCGATTATTTTTTTCATTTTATCAATTTGACCTCATAAGCCATCAATCAAGTGCCCGCTCATCTTATCCCTTTAAAAAGGTTAAATCATAAGCCTAAAAAATGCCTCAATTATCAGACGCCTCATGAAACTTACCATGGTTCGTCCCCATATTTCATTCTGCAAGCCTGTGATGTTCAAAGATTCCACGGGTAGATTGAATAAACATCCAGGCCAAAAGCAAGCCCAGAACAGCATCTATATTTATGAATCCATTGCTCACAAAGTTTTCAATTAAACCGATAAGGGATAGTATCAATCCTGCAACAGGAGCAGCTTTGATTTTTTTGACTATCCCCCAGCCAATCAAACCCGCAGCCGCAAAATGAATTAGCGCATTGAACAATGTACCTCCTGATACAGAATCTTGAGTAAAAATAGCGCTTGCTACAACACCAATAAGTCCTAATCCCCACATTACTGCATAAAAAAAGGACATAAAGCTACCCATCCGAATCATAATTTTTCTATAATTTGGATCAGTAGCAGGAGGCCAGAATAAATATTTCCACTTCCATTTTTCCATCAATCCCCTCTAATTGAAAGGTTAACCCTTGAGGTGTGTTTTACTTGACAGGCCTTTTAATAGGTGACCAGCGCTTTAATGGGCGACCCCACTTTCTCAATTACTGGTAAAAAAAGGGATCATTATCCATTAAACTATTTAACCAATTAACCATTTGACTATTAACCAAATGCCTGGCTTTAAGATAAAATATTCCATCTACCTCAATTAGATCAATCGACCCATCTTCATGTTTCACTGGCAGCCTTTTAACAACTCTATCGGTAATTTGGTTTCGTCCTCAAATTTGTTTGAGATTATTTATTTTTTTTCCTGATGCCTGTTGAACACGTTAATTTATTTGAACTTGATGTGAAATCCCGCTGTAAAGCGGGGGTGCCTTAAGCCTAACGCCATCAGTTATCTATTTCCTTAACTGGGCATCTATAACCATGAATTGCGTGCCGAGGCGTAGCTCGTAAGAGCGAAGACTGGTATCTATGGAACCATGAATTGTCGTCTCCAGCCATAATATGGCAGGGCTCATGTTCAAATGTCAATATGTCACGGATGTCCCTATCGTTTCCGATCGTTTCCACAGATGCCCGATACCAAATACCTGTTTAGACGAAATGTCAATATATCACAAATGTCCCCTTTGTTCCTTTTAACCATTTAACGAATTAACCAATACTATGGGCATCCTCATTATAATGGTTTTCGATTTAGCTGATCGGCGTGCCGACTCTATTCAATATCTTTTTTGGCTCGTAAAGTGATGCGAAGGATTTCGCCAGGGTACCAGAGGCGCATTCGCGGTCCCCATGTGCCGGTACCGCGGGAGACGATGACGGGCATGCCATCGACCTCGTAGCGCCCTGCCAGCAGCGGGTAAGTGCGGCGGACCAGATAGCTGAAGGGCCAGATTTGGCCGCCGTGGGTATGACCGCATAGCATCAGGCCTGCGCCGGCACGTGCCGCTTTATCGGCCTGCCAGGGGGTATGTGAGAGGAGGATCGTTGCGCCCGGTGGCCGACCTGAAAGCGCTGGCGACATGAAGTCGCCGCCACGTCCGGCACGATATTGAGCTGTCAGATCGTCCACTCCCGCCAAAATAAATCCAGGGCGCAGTTCCACCCAGCGATTGCGTAGCAGCTGGATGCCGGTTTCACCAAAAAGGCGTATGCTTCTATCGCCGC
>JASFGH010000342.1:0-5050 GCA_050123865.1 Desulfobacterales bacterium
GGCAGCTGATGAATGCTGACCCCATCAAAAAAATGAAGATCAAAAATAGATAGTTTTTTTTCATGTCCTGCCTCCTCTCGGTGGGCTTAAAATGAGTTGCTCGGGTTACAATTAAAAAATGAGATTAGGCGGTGTAGGTATTCTGGAGATTAAACGTACGCTGCATCTCTTCATTCGTTGTCTCCGGCTGCAGTGCTGGCCAAAGTTGAATCTCTGCCCATTTGGCAGACTTTAGGGTGTCAACTGTTGTACCAGATACCGGAATTTTAACAGACTAATGTATAACCGATTGGAATGATGCCAAAAAATAATTTAGTTGCAATTATTTGCAAAGCACCAGACGTTGAGCTATTGGGGCATAACTCATGGGGGGTGAGTCAAATCCCATGGCTGGCGATTAGACAATCGGTTAATAGATAACAGTTCAAAAAATAAATTGCGATCGAATATATTAGTCAATAAATAATAACTAATCGATATTCCTGTTAATTTTATATTGACACCCAATTGAATAACCCATAACAATCTTGCTAAACACTTCATTCATTAAAACGGACAAGTGAAAAACGTTGAAGCCATGAATCCGAAAGAGAAACAACCTGAAAAGGATCTAAAATCGATTACGGTCAAGCTGTCGGCGGCCTTGAAGCGGCAGATGGACACAAGAAGAAAAAAGACCGGAGAAACTCAAAGCAAGATCATTGAACGGGCAATTGCGGAATTGCTGGCCGCCAGGCAAGAACTTAAGGAACATCACTCCCGTCAAAAATTGGTGGCCCAACAGCTGCATGACATTGCCAACGATCTCAGAAGGGTTGTACAGAAAATCGATAAAGTTGCCTCTGAACAGGAACCGCGCGACCATAAAGGTCCAAATGTGATATTGATCGGTAAAAAACACCCGTGGCACAAACATCCCCAGAAAGAAAAGCTTTTTCAAATCGTCAGGGACATGCACCGCGTCGGCGCCAATCTGACAATGATCGCATCTGCCTTAAATCTTGAGGGGCTGCAACCATTTAGTGAGAATGGAGAATGGAAGGTGGCGGAGGTCGACAAGATCGTCGCAGAAATTAAGAAAGAGGATGATTATGTACCCCCGCTCTATTCCCTGCCGGAATAACATCAATTCTTGATGGTGCGCACCGACGACAACATCAGAAAATAGCATGGCTGCCCGCAACGAATTTGCAGACAGGACGCTGGTGCATTGAAAATTATCATGGCTGCCATTAGGTCGATAGCTTTGAAAAGTCGGCAATCTGACCGAAAAGCGCTGCGATATGTTCAAGCAGGGCCAGGCGGTTAGAACGAACGCTTCTATCATCGGCCAGAACCATGACGCCATCAAAAAAGGCATCTACCGGACCGCGCAAAGTGGCAATATCCTGCAGCGCTTTTTCATAAAGGCCCTTTTGAATAGCATCTGACACCTTTTTTTCAACCTTCTGATAGGCCGCAAATAGCGCTGCTTCGCTTTCATGTTCAAACAAAGTTTCTTTCAATTCGCCGGGTCTGGGCCGACCTTGCTGTTTACCCGATTTCTTTAAAATATTGACCGCCCGCTTAAATGCGACCGCCAGGGGCTCAAAATCCGGCTTGGCCTTGAGCGATTCAAGGGCTTCCAGACGGCTCCATAAATTAGGCACATTATCAATGGATACCTCAACAACTGCAGCAATGGTATCCTTTGCATATCCTTGATCGGCCAGCAGCTGAAGGATGCGGTTTTGCAAAAAGGTATAGACCTTGCGCGTGAGTGTTTTCAGCGCATCCGAATCCTTTAACTCAAATTGGCTCAAACTTTTTTTGATCAGTTTTCTGAGAGAAAAAGAAAATCCCTTGTCGTTCATGATTTGTATGATGCCGATTCCCTGACGCCTTAAGGCGTAAGGATCGGAGGCACCGGTGGGCGTGAGTCCCACACTGAAACATCCACAGATAGAATCAATCTTATCGGCGATACTGAGAACAGATCCGGTTATGGTTTCCGGCAGCGGACCGCCAGAATAGGTGGGTCGATAATGTTCCTCGATGGCAGCCGAAACCGTTGTCAACTCGCGGGCAATAGTCGCATAGACCCTGCCCATAACACCCTGCAATTTGGGGAACTCGCCAACTACCTGGCTAACCAGATCCGCCTTACACAGTTTGGCAGCGCGGACCACCTGGGCTTTGAGCCCATTTTCCTGCGTTTCGTCAGTCAACCCGACATCCACCGTTTTGGCAATGAATTTACCGATTTTGGCGACACGCTGGGCTTTATCATACATCGTGCCCAGCTGGGCCTGGAATAAAACGCCTTTTAGTTTCTCAACCCGCTGATTATTAGAGACTTCCAGATCGCCCTCATAAAAAAACTGGGCATCGGCCAGGCGTGCACGTAGGACGCGCTCATGGCCTTTGGCCACCAGTTTCATATCGCGGGCTTTGGTGTTATTAACAGCGATAAAATAAGGCAACAGTCTGCCGGCCTTATTGATAACCGCAAAATATTTCTGGTGTTCCCGCATGGCGGTAATCAGTACCTCATCGGGAAGTTCGAGAAATTCCTTATCGAATTCACCGGCTATGGCCACCGGATATTCTACCAGATTGGTGACGATATCGACTAAATCCTTGTCGGGTAAAATACGGCCGCCGACTTTCTTTGCCGCAGCCGCGATCTCGCTTTGGACAGCTTTGCGACGCTCAGCCAGATCAACAATGACCTGGACACCTTTCAAACGGCGGCTATAATCGTCGGCTGAATCAATTTTGATTCTGCCAGGATTCATAAAATAATGCCCGCTGGTGTAACGATTGGCATTTACGTTTCCCAGTTTGAGGGTAATAATCTTAGAACCCAACAGGGCCAGGCAGGAATGAATCGGCCGGGCAAAACTGATGTCCTGATCCGCCCAGCGCATGGTTTTCGGAAACGGGGTGGCCAGTATCGCCTTAGGCAGAATATCTTTAAGCAGGGTTCGTGTTGCCAGGCCCCGTTCCTTCTTTACCGCGCAAAAATAGGCCCCTTTCTTGGTTTTTTTAACACGCAACTGCGCAATTTTAACACCCGCTTTCTCGGCAAATTTTTTGGCGGCCATCGTCGGCTTGCCGGACGCATCCAATCCAACCTTCACCGGCGGCCCGGTTAATTCGGTCTTCAGCGGTCGCTGTTTGATGGCAACGTTTTCAATTCGAACAGCGAGTCGCCGTGGAGTTCCGAATATTTTTGCCGAACCGTGCTCAATCCGAGCTTCGCTCATTTTTTTCTGCAATGTTGAGGCCAGCGCATCAAGGGCCGGTTTGATATAACCTGCAGGGATTTCCTCAGTTCCAATCTCAAGTAAAAAGGTTTCCATAATTTCCTCTATTTCGGGTTCAAAGGTTCAGAGGTTGCTGGCTGCTGGTTATTGGCTGCTTGCTGGCCAACTGCCAGGACTAGAAGCTAACGGTCAAAACCGCCGAACCCAGAACCCTGAACCTCTGAACCTTATTTGTTGAGCAACGGATAACCCATTGTTTTGCGCTGCTCCAAATACGCTTCTGCGCTGGCGCGTGCAAGGTTTCTTATTCGCCCGATAAAGCCAGTTCTTTCCGTCACACTGATGGCACCGCGGGCATCGAGAAGATTAAACGTATGGGAACATTTCAAGCAATATTCGTAGGCCGGCAAAACAAGCCCGTCTTCAATTTGCCGCTTGGACTCTGCCTCGTATTTTTTAAATAAATCAAATAAAACAAGTACATCGGCTTTTTCGAAATTATAGGTCGACTGCTCGACCTCCTGCTGATGATGCACGTCACCGTATTGGATGTCTGTATTCCATTGCAGATCATAGACATTGTCGACCCCCTGAAGATACATCGCAATTCTTTCTAAACCGTATGTCAGCTCAACCGGGATCGGGTCCAATTCAATACTGCCGGCCATCTGGAAATAAGTAAACTGGGTGATCTCCATGCCGTCCAGCCAGACTTCCCAGCCCAGGCCGGAAGCACCCAGAGTGGGTGATTCCCAATCATCTTCCACAAAACGGATATCATGATCCAGTGGATCAATGCCCAGTGCCTTCATGCTCTGAAGGTATTGCTTCTGGACGTCAAAAGGCGATGGCTTCAAAAGCACCTGATACTGATAGTAATGCTGCAGCCGGTTGGGATTATCGCCGTAACGCCCGTCGGTCGGCCGCCGGGAAGGCTGAACATAGGCGACATTCCAGGGCTCGGGGCCTAATGCCTTTAAAGTCGTGGCATGATGAAATGTTCCGGCGCCAACCTCCAGATCATAAGGTTGCACCATCACACAGCCCTTGCGGGCCCAGAATTTGTTCAGTTCTGCAATGACATCCTGAAAATACATTGTGTCTCCTCTTACTTAAGGTGTCAGTGTTCGGGTGTCAGGTGTCAGCCCTTCTAATCGATCCTGACACCTGAAACCTGTTTATTATTTCTGACGCCTAATGATTGGCAACTATTGGTTAATTGACAATCAGCCCCTGTGAGTCAATTTTGATATCCAGCAGCCGGGCCTCATTTTCAGATGAAAGTATCTCTTCCCACAATGATCTTAATCTGTCAATATTTTCAATCTCACCCAGGGCCCAGACGCATCCCCCACCCCCGGCACCTGTAAATCGGGCCCCGCATTTGGTTGTTCGGGCGGATCTGGCCAACTGTATACCGATCTTGTCAAAAACATCCGGCGTCATTTTCTGACGCAGAGCCGTTTCTCTATTCATTAATTTACCGGCCAGCGTGTAATGTCGATCTGCTACTGCCGCAACAAATTGCCGGGTACATGTGATGATGTCGGCCCAAAGATGTCGAAATTTGCCCTTTAGAAATTGCTGGACCCAGCGTCCGTTAATATCCCTGGAAACATGCGGTTTTCCAGAGTAGGCCGCCAGCAAGTGCTTTTCAAATTGTTTGTGCTGCCTTATGGGTACGACCACTTTTTTCCGGAATAGCGGACTGTTGATGTGACGTGGCCAATTCCAGACATTGACACCACCAAATATCGCTGCCAGCTGATCCTGAAAGCCACAAGGTACGCCGGCAACCGTTT
>JASFGH010000343.1:0-5043 GCA_050123865.1 Desulfobacterales bacterium
CTTCAAAATAACCCTCGGCGATGCTGCCCAGAATGTTGCGATAGCGCCTCTCGGATTCCATCCGGGCTTCCTGGGCTAATTTGCGCTCGGAGATGTCTTCCAAAATACCCAGCCAGTGTTGGATGTTTCCATCTTGATCTTTAACGGATGAAGCTCTTACAATCGCCCACAGAATCTGACCGTTGTTTTTTAAATAGCGTTTTTCGGTCTGATATGAACTGATGCGGCCTTCGCGCACCGCATTGATCAGTTTGATGGTTTCCTCCCGATCATCCGGATAGGTTATATCGACAAACGTCATGCGTTTAACCTGCTGGTGGCGATACCCCAACATCTGGAAAAAAGCCTGGTTGGCCTCAAGGATGTACCCTTGCGGGTCGGCAATCACGATTCCCAGGGGTGCGGCTTCGAAAATGGTTCGAAAGCGAATGGCATCCTGCCGGTACTCTTCCGTCAACAGATCCTCGCTGGCAGCCGGTTGCCCCGCTTGATCGCTATTTTTGTTGTCGTTGAAATGCTGGTCTTCAATTAACGGCTTGGCCATATCTGTGTCTTTTCCATCGGTTATGTTTTGCCCTCGACATAATAGTCATCCGTGCTTCGATCCTGCAAGAATTTAAAATCGAAGCGCTGCGTTTCAACTTGGTCATACCAGCGGTGTCCTAAATTCCGGCAGCTTTCACAGGCCGAAACCGGAATATGAACGGCCAGTATGCGTTGCCCCCGATCTGAGGATGAATCGATCTGCCAGGCGCCGCCGCATTCTGTACAGGTTTTAACCTGTTCGGTCTGGGTTTCCGCAATGCCGTCGGTATCGTAAAAAATCTCGCGCTGGCGCTCGAAAATTTCACCTTTCGACTGAACCTGTTCCTGGATTTTTTCACGTTGCTGCCAATAGCTCAGGATCGTATCGCCGACCTGTCGGATGGATTTGCTGACATCAGGGCTCTGTCGGATTTTAGCGGGGTCATAGTCCGGTTCTTTAACATAACTGTAGTCCAGTCCGGCCATGGCCAGAACGATTCCCACATTCACATACGGCAGGGCACCCTCGATGGAATAACCTCCTTCCAGGACAGCGATATCCGGTTTTAGCAGTGCTGTCAATTCGGCATATCCCTGGGCCGAGAAATTCATATTGGTAATCGGATCGGTATAATGATTGTCCTGTCCGGCGGAATTGATGATGATGTCAGGCTTAAAATCCTGCAGGATCGGCAGCACCAACTCCTTGATGGCATACAAAAATCCGTCTTCGGAAGTATGCGGCGGCAGGGGGATATTGATGGTGGCCCCGATGGCGTTCGGTCCACCGAATTCATTTATAAACCCGGAGCCCGGGTAAAGGGTGCGGCCGTCCTGATGGATGGAAATGAACAGGGTGTTAGGATCGTGCCAGTAAATATCCTGGGTCCCGTCGCCATGATGGCAATCGGTGTCCACGATGGCAACTTTATCGATCGGGTAAGCTTGCCGGAGATATTCAATCATGATGGCTTCGATATTGATATTGCAAAATCCGCGTGCTCCGTGGACAACACGCATGGCATGATGGCCGGGCGGTCTCACCAGCGCAAAACCGCGTTGAATTTGCTTGTCCATCACTGCCATCCCGATGGTTTTGGCACCTCCGGCACTGATAAAATGCGATTCGGTCGTCACCTGCCATACGTCCGGCACGCAAAAGTGAACGCGCTGAATATCTTTTAATGTGACCAGATCAGGTTTGAGTTCGCTAATTCCAACAATATCAAAGAGCCCCTCCTCAAAGACCTGATCCTGTGTATATAGCAGGCGCTCTTCCCTTTCAGGATGTGTGGGGCTTATCGCCCAGTCAAAGGCTGGAAAAAACACCAAACCGGTTTTATATTTTGCTTTTAACATACAAATACCATTTTAGAATACGGACAGACTTTTTGAAGGCCAGCGGTATCCGTATCAGGCTCAAGGCTCACGGACAACGGCACAAGGTTAAGGCCATGTCGATCCCCAAATCTTTGCCGAATGCCTTGCGCCGTGAGCCTTTTGCCTATAATTTGGCGCCTGCCAGTGTACTAAAATCCCGAGCGGTCAATTCGCAGACAACTTTTGAATAATATCGTCATATCCATGAATCAGACCCGGCTTGACCTGAACTCTGACCCGAATGTTTTTCCCAATGGTGTTGAAACCGCGGACCATGTTGAATTCCATATCTTCAATTATTTCCGTTTCCAAAAAATCCGGGTTGGCCCCCCGTCTGAGCGCTTTTTGCTTGAGCAGATCTAAGGCGGAATTGACCGCATCATTGCGGTTAAAATTGCTGTCTATTCGCTCAAAATAGTTCTCCTCGGGTGCGGTTACAATCTGACTCGCCGTATCGGCAAACAATGTGACCTCGCAAGTGGTTCGGGCCAGAGCTGCACCGACTGCATTGGCAACCTTCCATTGGGGCACGACCCGCACCTTCAAATCGGACATCTCTTCAAGGGCCTCAGCGAAATAGGCGGCCGGACCGCCCAGTACCAGCATTGTTGCAGGTTGCACCTTATATCCTTCCATCATTTCATGGACGGTATAGACCGGCTTGCTGTTGATACGCTGGATAAACGCTTGTGCTGCTGACCAAATATTTTGACAGGTCAATTCGAAAACATTTTCAGCCAGCGCCTCAACGGATCGGTTTAGCTTTTTAGCAATGGGCACAAAGCCTTCTAATGATTTTTCACGATCTCCATCTTCGATCCGATTGAGCACGAATAATGCATCGGTGGGTGTCGGTGCGGGGCCGCCATACGCCATTGCCGATCCCAGTCGTTCCGGTCCGATTTGCAGCCCGCTATGATCCATTGTCACTAGGCTGTCACCGCCCAATCCAATGGAAACAGTGTCCAACGATCGGATCAGTGTGTGGTAATCACCTAGCTCGATGCCCACCGGATTCAACACAGGTGCGCCGTTGATCAGGAGCGCCATATCCGTTGTTGTGCCGCCGATGTCCAATACGAGTGTATCTTCGTCTGTTGCACTAAATCCCACGGCTCCCATGACACTGGCTGCCGGCCCGGAAAGAATGGTCTGGCCGGGGATCTCGATCGATGACTCAAAATTCATGTTACCGCCATCGGCT
This sequence comes from Desulfobacterales bacterium, assembly GCA_050123865.1. GTDB lineage: Bacteria > Desulfobacterota > Desulfobacteria > Desulfobacterales > JAHEIW01 > JAHEIW01. The sequence goes on from JASFGH010000343.1 coordinate 3,110, forward strand.
TTCAGGATGCGCAAGGGCAGGTGCAGTCCTTTTGATCGTAAAGACTTATCAATAGCCTGATAAAATTGTTTGTGAATGGGATATACAGCTGCATTTAGATAGGTTGTTGCGATGCGGCGGTAGAAGTTTAAGTGACCGGAAACTTGATGTCCCAGGAAGATTTTTTCAAAACGCTTTCGCAGGATTTCAGCGATCTTGAATTCATGATAGGGATTGCGAATGGAAAACTTGCCGACGACACCAACCGTTTCAACCCTTGCCTTTCTTAAAGCATCCGCAACCTGCTCAATCTCTTCTGGATCTATGGGCTTTATTTCACGACCGCGATGATCGATCGAACCCGATACGGTGTAATAGCTTGAATTGGTGCGAAAATATTGAGGATCGAGTCCCGGACCGCTGGTCACGATCATGCCAACCGGTGGGATTTTTTTCTGGACGATAGCGTTTGTAGTTAAGGTAGTGCTCAGGACAATCCGGCTGATCTTCTTTGGATCAATATCGGCAGTAATGGTATTTATGCCGCTCAGGACCGAGTTAAACAAATCATTTGAATCGGTGGGAACTTTGACCTGTTTTTCAAGGCCCCCATCCCCGATCAGCACCACATCGGTATGGGTACCCCCGACATCTAATCCGATAATCATGCCTATTCCCCGGTTCTAAACCTGATAAAAATCGACAAATCCTATCCGATACGAACCAGGTTGTCAATATGGCCTAAGCCATGTGCCATTTAAAAACTAAGGTTATAGTCCCGGGCGCTGACGGCTTTCGAGCATTTCAACAAAGGCTTCAAGGCGGGTACGCAGCTGGCCTTCAGCAAAATTGCGCTTATCTACGCAATCGACTTCAAGATTCAACACCGGCACGCCGATTTCTTTGAGGCCATCACTGATCAATCCTCTGGCACCGGTACCCTGGCGGCAGCCCCAGTTACAGGGGTTTATCGCCCCATCCAGTTTGTAGGCCCTGGCCAGCTTCTGGAGGTGTTTGATGCGGACCTGCATGCTGCCGTTCAGCGGGATGGAAATAGCCCTGCGGGCCATGCCGGTATAGGGGTCATCGGGGTCAATCGGGTCCCAGTAGATGTCGTTTAATTCATCTGAGACGATGTTGGCCTGATATTCTTTTTCCGGCAGCTTAACCAGCGGATTGTTGAATTGAATGCGGTTTTTGATAAAAGGGCTAAAATCCATTTTGTTGGCACATTTTTTGTATTGATGTTCGTCGGTCTTATCTGCAGCGGTCTGTTCAGACCCCTGCAAAGGACACTATTGGAAAGGAGGAATAGGCGGGATGATCGGAAAAACGATTGAAGAACTGCAGGTCGGCCAAACCGCCGAGTTTGGCAAAACCATTTCTGAATCAGATGTTTATCTGTATGCCGGGATCACCGGGGATCAGAATCCAGCACATATCAACGAGTCCTATGCCCGGGAAACCTTTTTTAAAACCCGCATCGCCCATGGCATGTTATGCGCCGGACTGATTTCTGCAGTCCTCGGAAATATACTGCCTGGCTTCGGCACGATCTACATTCGACAGGAGCTCAATTTTCTGGCGCCGGTTCGAATCGGCGATACCATCACGGCAAAGGTCGAAATTCTTGAATTGATGTCCGATGAAAACAGGGTGCGATTCAAAACCGTTTGTGTCAACCAGGACGGCACCGTCGTGATCGATGGTGAAGCGCTCGTCAGTCCACCCAAGGCTAAATAGAATCATCAGAAACAAGGAGGTGGCAAATGAATCCGGAAAATGAGGGTTCAAAAAAGGAATTTGCGCATCCGCTCCTTTCACGATTGCCCGGTGCGCGCGCAAAGAAAGGAAAAGTCGTGTCACCCGAAGAGGCTGTGCGCGTCATTCGAGACGGCGATACGGTGGCCACCGGTGGGTTTGTCGGAATTGGGTTTGCAGAGGAGCTCGCCATC
>JASFGH010000344.1:0-5041 GCA_050123865.1 Desulfobacterales bacterium
TACACCTCAGTATGATCAACTGTTGGATCTTGGATATCAGATAGAAATTAAAGAAAAAATCGAGGAAATTGGCATCAGGCGGCAATCCCTGGTTGGCAAAGGGGATCGTTTTCGCGATTACTCCCCGGAGTAGCCCTCATAATTATCAGGGACCCATTAGATAAAGGAGAGTAAGACATGCCATACCTCAATGTCGTTGAAATCGAATCAGCCCTGGAAAGCTTCGCGGGCCTTTATCCAACTATCATCACACGCTTCGCACTTCCCAACCAGACCTGGGAAAACCGAACGTGTCATGGCGTTAAAATTGCGAATGGCGGTGGTGATGGCCGCATCGGTGTGTATTTTATCGGTGGCGTTCATGCCCGTGAGTGGGTATGCTCGGATATCCTTGTCAATTTCATCGAGCAGTTGGCTGACGCCTATAATTCTAACAGCGACCTGACGATAGGGGGGGTGGTTTTTTCTGAGGAACAAATTGCTCGCATCGCAGATAATTTAGATGTTTTTGTTTTTCCACAGGCCAATCCTGACGGGCGGAACAAGAGTCTGAGCGGTGATAACGTTATGTGGCGAAAAAATCTTTCTCCGGCTCCGGGGAGCCACCCCGGATGTCCGGGAGTCGATATAAATCGAAATTATGATTTTTTATGGGATTATCCCCTATATTTTCATCCCGACGTTATGGACGACATTACATGGGACAATATCGTCAACAGTAAAAATCCGTGTGATAGTACTTATATCGGTTCAGCTGCAGTTTCCGAACCGGAAACCCAGAATATTGTCTGGATGTTTTCGCAGAATCCTCACATCCGCTACTTTGTTGATGTTCACAGTTATAGTGAACTGATTCTCTTCGACTGGGGCGATGATGAAGACCAGGTCAGCAATCCTGAAATGAACTTCCGCAATCCTGCTTTTGATGGGCAGCGGGGGGTTGTCGGGGATGCTTATGGCGAATACATAAGTGCGGGCGATCGAGCACTTCGCATGAACATTGCAAACCGAGTCAGAGATACGATTCAGACCAATCGGGGCCGGGTCTACACCGTGCAGCAGTCATTCGGGCTTTATCCCACCGCGGGAACATCTACCGACTATTTCGGGGGGCGCTGTTTTATTGAAACCGGCGCCGAAACCGTACATGCCTTCACTTTCGAATGCGGTCAAACCTTTTTCCCCAGTGATGCGGAAAGGGAAGAAATTATCACAGAGATTACCGCTGGGCTTCTGGAGTTTTGTCTGGCCGTCCTTGATGTTCCTGCCGATGTTTACGTTCGTGATAATCTGCAGGATACCGGCGCTGAGCCCACTCCCGATGGCGGGCTTTCAATGAGTCCGGATATCCATCACTACCGGGATACGTTGACTGATCCGCAAGCCACATTGGGCAGTCAAGCGGCCAAAAACCGTAACGATCTCTTTGAAACAATCGAAAAGGGCCAGAACAATTTTATTTATGTCAGACTACAAAACAGAGGCTCGATATCCGCCACAACTGAAATTGATGTCTATTGGACGCGCCCGTCGACACTTCCCGTCCCCGGTAGCTGGGAATTGATCGGTACCCTTAACAGCCCTGCTCTTCCGCCGGGAGAGTTGACGGTGGTCGGACCGCTAACGTGGCCGCTGTCAGACATTCCAGAGTCTGGGCATTATTGCTTCATTTCCGTCTTTGGCTCGGAGAATGATCCCAAACCTGATATTGACGCAGTCCATACCATCGATGACTTTTACAGGTTTATTCGCGAAAACAACAATGTCGCCTGGAAAAATTTCGATGTGCAAGATCAGTTCTCAGGATCTATGCTGCGTTTCGAGTTCTTGATACGTGGGTGGTCAAAGGCAGCGTATATCAGCGATCTGGAGATCGATCTTACCAGTCTGGCGCGAAATGCCGAAGTGGAATTAAAAATTGTTAAAAGACTTACAGATGGTGCCTCTCCATCGGGTCTAACCAAAATTGAAGATGTCGGACCCCATTCGATTTATAACGTGGAGACTGACCATATTGTTGCCATGCGTAACATGTCTTTAAGATCCGGTGACAAGACCGTGGCAAGGTTGACGATTCATCTCTCCCCGGATACTCCCCATGGCTTTTATGATATTGCTGCCATACAGCGCATTGCCGGTAAGGAAGTGGGTCGTGTGACCAAGCGGCTCATCGTTGGAGATCATCCGTTTATTGCCAACCGACGATCAGGGGAAGTCCATAAGGCCAATTGCCCCTTTATACCTCTGATGTCAGGTCGTAACAAGCGCGCATACCGTGAAGTTGAACTGGCCCTTAAGCATGGCTACAACGGTTGCCACACATGTCTGCCGGAATTCGATACAGGTTGAAAAGTGATAAGAAATTGGGGCGGAAAATGCGAAATTGCGAATTTGGGGCGGACCGCGGTAAGTACTTGAAAATTTATAAAAAGAGCTAAAAATAAGGCCTATTTTAGGCTTAGAGCAGCTATTTTAAGACCCAAAAGACGTATCCCTTTGGTTACGCCCTTTAACAATTTGGTGCCGGAGGCTGGCTTTGATTAATTATTAATTATATCAAATGGTTAATAAAATAAAAGCTAGTTTAAGCGACATTAAGCTAGTTTTTGTAGAGTCCTGGTTGCATATTCGCAATCAATTGCATAAATCTGATCCATTAACCCTTAACAAAGAATTAAATATTAAAATTTGTCTTATTTATTAAAGTAGCATTATAAAAACTAATTTTATCTCATTATAACATTCTGTTTTTTATATAAGTTTTATCTTTTTTTTCTTGTCATAAAGAATTATATTTCTACATAGATTTATCGATAAATAGAAAATCGCTGAATTTAAATCATCCCCCCATTTTCTGGCGCAAGGAGATAAGTGTGCTAAAAAGCATCTAAAACTCCATTCATAGTTAGTGAATTGAAGGCGAATTGCTTGTCAAATACAAACCTACTATAAGGGCTGCAGATGTAGAATCTTCGCTTGCCAAAATTAAGGCCAAAAAGATCAAACAAATAGAGAAGCTAGATGTTTTTCGTATTCAATTGCCCAAAGAACTAAAAGTTGGAGATGCCCTCAGTACGCTAACAGTTGACCCGAACATTGAATTCGTAGAGCCAAATTATATTTACCAGCTTGATGTGATACCCAATGATCCGCGATTTAGTGAGCTCTGGGGTTTGCACAATACGGGTCAAACAGGGGGGACCGCCGATGCTGACATTGATGCTCCGGAAGCCTGGGATTTAGAACAGGGTGATCCGGACGTAATCGTTGCTGTAACCGATACGGGTGTTGATTACAATCATGAAGATTTAAGAGATAATATGTGGGTGAACACCGGCGAAACTCCAGGAGATAATATAGATAATGATGGAAATGGGTACCGGGATGACATTCATGGGTATGATTTTATAGACAATGACAGCGATCCGATGGACTACCACAATCATGGTACTCACGTAGCGGGTACTATCGGAGCTGTCGGTAACAATAACATCGGAGTTGTCGGAGTAAACTGGAACACTCGAATAATGGCCTTAAAAATTTTCAAGCCTCTTGAATGTGGAGGAGTTCAGGTTGGCAATATATCAAACGCGGCAGACTCAGCTGAGGCTATTATTTATGCAGCAATGAACAATGCCAAAGTTATTAATGCAAGTTGGGGGGGAACGAGGGAATCATTAACAATCAAAACCGCTATTGAGTTTGCAAATTTAAGAAGCGTTTTATTTGTCGCTGCTGCTGGCAACGATGGCACAGATAACGATACAGCACCGCATTATCCAGCTAATTACGGGGCTCCGCCTCATAACCTTCCAAATGTTATTGCTGTGGCTGCCACCGATCACAATGACGATTTGGCTACATTTCCCGGTGGGAAAGGTTCAAACTTTGGTGATGTATCCGTTCATTTAGGTGCTCCTGGTAAAGATATTCTGAGCACAGTGATAGGTGATGATTATAAAAAATTTATGGGGACCTCAATGGCATCCCCTCATGTCGCTGGAGTCGCCGCACTCGTATGGGCGCATCATCCAGGTAAAACGCTTTCACAGGTTAAAAATTGTATTTTGAACCACGTTGATGTAAAGCCGGCACTAACCAATAAAGTAAGAACCGATGGGCGGCTCAATGCATCCAAATCCGTACGGTGCAATCCCAGTGCGCAACATTCAACCGACAAACCGGTGGTATCCGCCGTACAAAACTTCAACATTCCAAAAAACATCGGATACTCGGGACAGCTGAAATTAAAATATTATTCACACTTTAAAACGATAGGATCCTATTTTGTTCTTTTAGTCTTACCCATAGGGTTTATTTTTGGCTGGAAGATCAATATTCACCGGAAAAGTGTAATGCATGCTAAAAAGAAAAAAGATAACGTCTAATAAATTAATTGAGGGGTCGGGGAGTTTTTCTTAAATTGACCGCGGAATGAAATATCAGCGACTTCATCGTGCAAACTCATGATTAAGGGAGTGTGGCGAAAGAACAGAATTCAAATATAAAATAATGGTTTAGGTATAAAATCAATTTTGCACCCTTGCGTGGCTTTGGGGTTACTGCTGTTCTTTCGCAACGCTCCCTAAACCATTCAGACGGTGCACGATTTCGCTGCTGATAATTCATTCCGCTATTATCAGGGGTTGGTTGGGAAAACTTCCCGACCCCTCAATTAATTAGATAAAGTATTTGTGCATTAAATTTTCTTGACCCAATATCGCCCGTACTTCTGATTCCAAAGCTTGCGATCTCAGGCAGAAGCGGAGCAGTGTTGCTTCAGTACTTTTAAACAGACCCCCTTGCGCTGCCTTTGCGCAAGCATAAAAATTTGCTGCTTCAAAAAGCATTCAAAGTAAAGCTGCAGTGCATTTTCTTATAAAATAACTCATTCAGCCATATTGAAAGGGGGCAGAGTATCGAACCGAGAATAGATTCATACCTGAAATCCGTTTTCGGCATAGATTTTTTACTGCCGAATTACATCGCCATGCTGGCTATCTCATGTTTGGTGGGCATATATCTGTGCGTAAAGGCGGCG
>JASFGH010000345.1:0-5034 GCA_050123865.1 Desulfobacterales bacterium
TCCCGCAGAGGTGGCGGTATTGTCTCTAGATGATTAGCGGTTGCGATAAACATGACTTCGCTCAAATCAAAATCCACGTTCAGATAATGGTCACGAAAAGCGGCGTTTTGGGCCGGATCCAAAACTTCAAGAAGCGCGCTGCTGGGGTCACCGCGCCAGTCTGCTCCGATTTTGTCAACTTCATCGAGCATAAAGACCGGATTGCGGGTGCCGACCCGTTTGATCGCTTGAATGATTCGACCGGGCAAGGCACCTATGTATGTTCGCCTGTGGCCTCGGATTTCAGCTTCATCCCGTATCCCGCCAAGACTCATACGGGTAAATTCGCGACCCATAGCACGCGCTATACTCTGTCCCAGACTGGTTTTACCGACGCCCGGCGGTCCAGCGAAGCATAATATGACTCCTATCCCTGACGAAGCAGATGAGGTTGATTCTGAAGGATTTTTTGTGCGGCGAATATTGAGCAGGTTTCGAACCGACAGAAACTCAACGATGCGGTCTTTGACCTCGTGTAGACCATAGTGGTCTGCGTCTAAAACTTTGCGTGCCGCCTTGATATCTGTTTCGTCATCGCTCATACTGCTCCATGGCAACTCTGTCAGCCATTCCAAATATGATCTGACCATTGCATATTCTGCAGACTGAGGGGTCATTTCTGAAAACCGATCCAGTTCTCGCATGGCTTCCCCACGCGCTTCATCGCTCATGTCTGATTTTTCAATCCGGCGCCGGAAGTCTGCGGCTTCAGACTCTTCATCTTCCAATTCGCCAAGCTCCTTTTTAATGGCTTTGAGCTGCTGCCGCAGATAATAATCGCGCTGCGATTTATTCATTTCATTGTGAACTTTGTCCTGGATTTTCTTACCCATCGCAAGGACTTCTTTTTCATGCGACATTATTTCAATCAACTTACGAAGTTTTTCTTTAACAACATCTTCTTCTAAAAGCTTTTGTCGATTTTCGAATTTCATGTCAGCATAGGCGGTGGCAATGTAAGAGAGGTGCAAGGGACTTTTAATATCTGCCAGTTTTTCGACGGCTTCTTTGGGAGCAGCCTTGGACAATGAGAAAACCTCCATCATTAAATCACGCAGATTTCTTTGCAGTGCCTCAGTTTCCAAGTCTTCATCTATGACCTCGGGCGCAAACGAAATCTTTGCTTTTAGGAACGGTTTTTCTGTGAGCCACTGCGCTATCCGGAATCTTGCTAAACCCTCAACCACAACTATTGTGGTATCTTCTGATGCGCGGGTTATATAAACGATTCTTACAACTGTGCCCGTATTATAAACCTGCTTGGACATAGGCAGATCATTTTTTGGATTTGATAGGCCGACAATTCCCAAGAAACGGTTACCTTTCAGAGCCGCTTCAAGCAGCTCCGATGAGTCCGCATTTATGGCAAATGACATATGGATAGTCGGAAAGGCCATTTGATCTCTGACCGGAAGAATGTGCAGTTCCTCAGGTATTTCGTCTGGCTTTGGGACAATAAGGGATTTTTCTGAATTTTCGTCTACATGGCTTTTCATTTAATTTGCCCTTTCTAGAAAATGACGTTAATGTAGTTTGACAAAAGTTAAACAGAAATTTGACAATGTCAAAGAAAATATTAGTATTAAAACATGAAAAGCGCCAAAGAAAATATAAGCATCTATCCAATAGGATACGTTTCACAATGTACTGAGCTCTCAACGCACTTAATTCGCATTTGGGAGAAGCGCTACTGCGCTATCGTTCCAAAGCGAACAGACTCTAACCGCCGCTTGTTCAGTAAGGCAGAAATTAAACGTTTACAGTTGCTCAAACAAGCTGTGGAAGCAGGTCATAGCATTTCTCAGATATCAAAACTGACGTCAGAAGAGCTTATGCGCCTGATAGACGATAATTTGACGAATAGCGGCATTTATTTGGTGAATACACGGAAATCGACTGATGCACCCTATTTTTTACAATTATCGTTTAATCGCATCACTGATTTGAATGCTGATGGCTTGGAGAGAGCCTTGGACGAAGCAGCGGTGCATTTGCCTAAGCTGGAACTAATTAATTCGGTTATCGTTCCGCTTCTAAAAAAGGTTGGAGATTTATGGAGACAGGGGGAGCTCAAAATTATCTATGAGCATATGGCAACTCCAATAATACGTTCCTTGTTATGGAATTTACTGCGTTCTACTGAAGTGTCTAAGGTCGCACCACACATCGTGATTGCAACGCCGGTAAACCATAAGCATGAGCTTGGTGCTCTCGCAATAGCTTTGATTGCACGTGAGTCCGGATGGCGTTCTTTGTACCTCGGACCGAGTTTGCCAGCTGACGAAATTGCTGCGGCTGCTTCATTAAGCAATGCTAGTGCAGTTGCTCTGAGTATTACCTTCTCTTATGACCATCAGCAGCTTGTTGAAGAGGTCAAGAAATTACGACGCTTTTTGAGCAATGACACTACCATTTTTATTGGCGGCCAGGGTGCGTCGACGATAAGTAATAGATTTAATACATCAAATGTGCAGCTTTTGGATTCTTTGGATAATCTTAAGATGGCACTTGATAATTTGCTCAAGCGTGAGAGAAACTAATCCATATACTAAAATTACCTCAATTATGTTGCTCATGCCATTAAAGGGTTCAAATAACTTTTCTAAAAAGGCATTTAATTTGGTTCTAAGATAATACAATATTTATGAACGGCATTAGCAAAGCAGTATAACACTATCCTGAAAGAAGATGTGATTTATGGTTGGCATGATTAAAAGTCAGCCTTACAGATTACACCGTCTTGTACTTGACAATTATTTGGAATTTGAGGTTACAAGGCTGTCAAGCAAAGTTAGAATTTGAGCATATTTTTCTTATTGAAGAACTACTGCTACCAGCTTTGTAACCTCTTGCATTATTTCGGTCGCTTGACTGCGAGTCACCTGGGCATGGAACAACTCGGCCCCGACAGAATCCCCTTCGCCTTTGTCACCGAAGGGACGACAAACTGTGGTCAAGAGCACATCAGACATTTTGAATATCCTTGCGTAATTTTTGATTGGTTTACAGGAGCCCTTTATTTTTCAACGCATGAATGGTCAGAAAGGTATTCCATTCGGGCTCATCATGGCTCCACGTGCCGTCACTATTTTGATTTTCAAATACCAGCAAAAAAGCCTTTTCAAGTTGTTTTTGCGCCTGAGAAAATTCCAAATGCGCAAGCGCATTGAGAGTCTGATAAAAAGGCAGATTATGATTCCAGGTGCCCGTGTCTGTCTGCAGATCGGCCAGATACTCAACTGCAAGGGCAGTGGCTTTGTCTTCAGCAAATACAGGATGCACTACCATGGCGCGCAAAGCATTGTGGGTAGATGCTTCATCAAACCACCTGCCCTTGCTTTTTATCCCCTCTGCACTCAACCACTGATATAAGGTCAGCACGTCTGGATCACTTTGGTGGCCGAAAATGCTGGATAGAAAAAGCGCTGCGCCTGTTAAGAACATGTCTGAGCGACTCTTGATAAATGGAAGTCCTTCTAAACCGGTGACAGCATCAAGATCGTCAACACCGACATAAATCCCTCTTTCCTGAAGGGCGATCTTATTGAGAAGCCAAGTCAGGGCGGCATCTATCTGTGCTGTGGATGATCGCACGGTTAGATGAAGCCCGAATAGACGTTGAATGGTTTCCACTGTGGAGTGACGCCAGGAACCATCATGCAATTGGTCCGCCAAAAGCACAGCTATCGTTTCCTTAAAGTTAATTTTCCACCGAGGCGTATCCGCCTCACCAAGCCACTTCTGTCGCGCATAAAGACCCGCAGGGGTTTTGCTGTTCCGAAATACCTGATATGGATCGTAACGTAGTTTCATAAAAGCAATTATCTTTCTAATAGGTGGGCATTTGAAATCAAGTTAAACATGGATTACACAACGAATAAATAAATTCAATATAAATGAATTGTCTTAAAATGCCCTTTATGAAATACAATCTTGTAAAATATTTGATTCACTTTATCCGTTAAAAAGGAAGCTAAATCAGATTATCCGACATTTATTAAGCGATAGGTTCAATTTTCCAAGAACTTTGAGGACCTTTTATGAAGAAAAAAATGCGTGTGATGACAGAAAAACCCCTCAATGCCGAAACACCCATCGAGTCTTTACGTACCTGGACCACTGACAATAGGGTATTCTTCAAACGCAATCAGGGCCAGATTATGCAGCAGCCAGTCCAAATTTCTGATTGGAAGCTTACCATTGAAGGCTTGGTAAATCGCGATCTGCAATTGTCTTTTGAAGACATCCGGAGCATGCCCAAAGTGGAGGTGGCAAATACCCTGGAATGTTCGGGTAACAGCCGCTCTTTGCTCAAAGAAAAAGCTTCCGGCAATCCTTGGACCATCGGTGGTGTCGGAAATGCGATTTGGGGTGGTATCTGGCTGAAAGATTTGTTGAAAATGGTCGGCCTGAAACGTAATGCCAAGCACGTTAGCTTCGAGGGTTTGGATAAGCCATTGGGATCGGCCGGGATCAGATTTATCCGCAGCATTCCGCTGGAAAAAGCAACCTCTTCAACGATCCTTGCTTACGAGATGAACGGTGAACCATTGCCTATAAAGCACGGCTATCCACTGAGGGTTTTGGCTTTAGGTTGGACGGGCGCAAATTGTGTGAAGTGGCTACATAAAATTACAGTCCTTGATCGGCCTTACGAAGGATTTTTTATGGACAAGGTCTACCGCGTATTTCAAAAAGGTGAAGATCCAAGATCCGGTGAGGTGGTTAAAGATATCATGGTCAAATCGATTATCACCGAGCCGATAAATGGTGATAATTTGTCGACCGGTACTGTGGCAATTCGAGGCTCTGCTTATGCAGGGGGAGCTGGAATTAGTAAAGTAGAGGTTTCTGTTGATGGCGGCCAGACGTGGATTGCAGCAAAATTAATCGGCATTGAGGAAACCTATGCCTGGCGTCACTGGGAGTATTTGTGGGATGCTCAAAAACAGGGTCACTACACCATAATGTCCCGAGCCACCGACGCGAGAGGGC
>JASFGH010000346.1:0-5022 GCA_050123865.1 Desulfobacterales bacterium
CGACGAAAAAACAGATAGCCGTGAACAAGCACTGCTCGATCGCATCGGCAGGATTTTGGAGCTGGACAACAGTAATAAATTGACTAAGGATAATTGAAGCCTAAATTTTTAAGGGTAACCGATTCTGCTCCGGAAAAAATCAAGGTTGTCATAGAGGGACAAACTAATGAAACGACCACTTATACTGACAGTCGTAATCCTGTTCTGCTGGTTTTCAATCGCAGCAGTCAAAAGGAGCTAATTGAATATACAGCCATTCAAAATCTATATCACAAATTGGCTCATGCGATGCATATGATGAACGGAACTTGGCGCTATTTTGCATCTGAAAGCCAGGCGATTGAAGTAGAAAACGTATTTCGCCGCCAACTAGCCCAGATATAGGGTCGAACTCCGACTCAACGTTATCGTAAAAACGGAGTGCTGATCTCCGAAATAGAAGCTGCTGCCGATCTTTCTTCGAGCTTTATGTGGCCATGAATCACTTGGCCCAAACGACTCCCGCTCGGCTTCCTAAACATTAAATTCATTTTAAAATGCCGTTTTAAAGCCTGCGGCTTTTCATTCAAACACAATCATTAAACATACTAATTCTCGCCGGGAAGCAGCTTATCCGCTCGTCTAAAACAGCATAGGGCACGCGGTCTCCTGGCTTTTATATTCTTGACTGTCTTAATGTTTAATGGTTTCATTTGCGCCATAATTGAACGGTTGTGCTGACCTAAAATTAAACGAACATTTTTTCTGGAGCAAACTTTTTCTATGATACCCTCCTTGCAGCAGCAGTATGCGCTGGCCCACCGCATGCTTTACGGCGAACCCAAACCCGCAATACCTGAAAACCTTTTGCCGTATTTTGGGCCTCGACGGTTTCCCGGAACCACTTCCATCGGGTACCGGCAGACACATCCGGAAATATTTCAAGATACCTTGGATGCCACTCTGGAGACGTTTGATGTTTGGCTGGAACGCGCAGTGATGCGGACCGCAAGCGCCATCGCCAAGGCCGAAGCCGGATGTCAGCGTCGCAGCCCCGCAAAAACCACACCGCTCCCGCAAATGGTTGAGAAGGTTGCCAGGATCCTCTCATTCAAAACCACTGAAGGCGGTACACTGGCTGACGCCATTCCCCAGCAGGTCTATGAGGATACATTAGTCCGGATTATTTCTCATATCCGACATCCGGATGGCAATAGCTCTGAACCGCACATGTATAGGGAATTTAACGCCCTGTGCCATCGGATAGGGCTGGCGCTGCTCGATGAGCTTGGAAAGGCCGATGCTTACAGCAGCAAGGCCCGAGACATCGCCCGACTAATTCACGTATCGGTATTATCCGGGCACATTGGCATCAACTTAAAGAGTTCTGCCTCAGCCGCCTCTTTTTTACTGAACCGGGATTTGGTACCGCTTCCTTCAAAATGGATCGAAACACCGGCAGCTGTTCGGAATGTGACTGCAGCTGATCTGGGGTGTGTTGTCAGGCGCGTGCTGGACATCGCCGGACGGCCTGAAGGTCGGTTCGGGCTGGATTCGCTCAACGATTACCATGCCGAGGTCGTGGATGCAGATGTGCCGACGCTGCTCGTTTTTTTCTGCGATGATTATCTGGAATCCCTGATTGATCTAAAGCGCTTCGAAGTCATATTAAAACGCAATCCGAATTTGCAGGTTCTGTTTATTCCGCGGGCCGGGCGGTATGGCAACGATTTGGCCTATGCGGATGTGAAAACCATCCTTCAAGAGTCTTCATTTCGGGCTATGCAGGAACTGGTGCAGACCGAACGCCTGCTGTTGAGCGCTCACGGCCCCAGAGCAGGGTGCATCGATCCGCGGGATGTATGCGCAAACCTTACTCACCAAATCGATTTGCTGGGGCAAAACCGTCGTATTATTTTCGAAACCAAAGGCTGTCGCAATTTTGAAATGCTGCGCGGTCAATTGCCGGTTCCCTGGTACGCCTCGTTCAATTGTAACCGCGCTTTGAGTATTCGAACAGTCGGGGTGGATGGTCCACCGGTGTTTCTGCGAATACCGCCGGGTCTCAACGCATATGACGGGTTTACCCGACCCAGGATTGGTCACAGTCGCTCATATCCCAATAGCGGCGTTCGATTTGCGCGCATGACAACCACCGATTTATTAGCAGCACTTAATCGACCTTTCTATCATGATATGCGGGAGCGGATCGGCGATGAATTTGAGCTAAACACGGCATTGACAAATGTGTCCCAAGAACAAGGCGTGACGGTTGCGGAAATGATCGATAGGCTGGCCAATCGGAAAGATGCTCAAACGATTTTTTTGAGCGCAAAAGACAAATTGGTGCTTGAAAAAAGCAGCTTTGCCATTTAACGGAACCGTGCGAATGAGACATTTTCAAAATTCAATCTGGATCAGCGGCAGCGCTATTTTCAAACATGATTCGCTAAATTATTGGCAGATTTGATAATGCATCGAAATATTACCTTTAGGCGGCTGACCTTGGATTTATATCAATTTATTCGAGCTCAGAAAGCTGCCACACGATTAATGGGGGCTCAATTTTCCAGAAGCCATCGTTTTGTGGAAATCGATATTACCTACCGTTGCAATCTGAAGTGCAACAACTGCAACCGTAGCTGTACCCAGGCGCCAGGTAAAACGGATATGCCGCTTGAAACAATCTCCTCGTTTCTCAATCAAAGCTTGAGACGCGAAATAAAATGGCAACGTATTCGATTATTGGGCGGTGAACCAACGCTTCATCCACAACTGGAACCCATACTCCAAATGATATTGGCTTACAAATCAATGCACAATCCCGGGGTGCGCGTCGTTTTGTGCACCAATGGGACAGGTCAGCACGTGGACAAGGTGCTGGATAGATTGCCTAAAGGTGTGGTCATCAAAAGCACTGCCAAGGGGAAGCGACAACGTCTTTTCCGTCCGTTTAACCGGGCTCCTGTGGACAATCTCACGTACCGGTTTGCCGATTTTGCGGCCGGATGTCGCATCTTATCTGATTGTGGTTTGGGTTTGACGCCGTCGGGATATTATGCCTGTGCGGTTGCAGGAGGCATCGACCGGGTGTTTGGCATGAATATGGGACGGAAAAATATACCTGACAGGGATGATGAAATGCGTGACCAGATGCGCGTATTTTGCCGCTTGTGCGGACATTTTGGCTTTCAGTGGCCCACCCGGTTTCAGAAAACCTCGCCGAGCTGGAAAATCGCCTACCGGAATTTTCGAAATCGCCGCTTGGGAGAAGGCAGCACAGAATCGGCGAATTCCAGCATCAGGTAAAATTGCAGATCATGCTGTCGTTGGGTTTAAATGCCTTAAAGGTTCGCCCGGCCTCCCTGGCAAGATATCCAGGCACAGCAATACCGGATGAATGCTCGGCATAGTTGACGAAGGAACGGCCATCGATTCGAACTTTCATTCCTTCCTGTGGCGCTTTTAGAGGTATAATTGCAAAAGTATTCTCATATTTTTCCTTAAGATCCGTATGGCCGAGTTTTGCGGCGTGTTTACCGATGCTGACCTCAAGGTAATGCCTGGAACCTTTCTGGATCTTTTCTTTGTATTCTTCACCGATAATCGCCAACACATTATCTAATCTTTTATTCATTGCAAGACTCCTAGAAGCGAATCATCCACATGGGTAATAAAATGTCATTTCTAATCTAATGTATCATCAGGGAGTGCTTCGGTCGGTCACATTCAAATGTCCCGAATAGCGACCTACTGTAGACACTTCCACGCAGTTGTCAAGCTCCCGCTCAGAGACGATGTGATTATCTGCCATCGCATTAACAGGGCAAAAGTATTCTTCACCGGATTCATCCCTATATTTTTCGAAAATATCATCTTTTGCTTTCATTGCGTTGTCTACTTGATCTTCGTTCTGTAGGTTCAGTTCAATCAAAATGGATGCGCATCCGATTCTAAATACGCCTACCGTAAATTATCGACATTTCGAGATAAATGATGGGTACGAATTGGACTTTGGCAATACGAGCAAATTGGTAGAATAATGAGGGGGCAAAACTACTAAAACCGGGTAAATGATTTTTATAAGATCTTAAAGAATCCGTCTTTTGAACTTCCTCCGCGACATCTACCTGTCAAAATTCAACCGGCCGATGACTTCATATTGCATCGCCGGATTAAGCTTTAGGAGGACCCCTTCGCCGGACGATACCGCCTCATCCGCCATGGCTGAGATCGTCACCAGGTGGGTTACCATGATGATCAGTTTCCCGTCAGCCGATTGTTTCGCAATAAATTTTCTCAGTGCCTTTAGATTGGGTTCACGATTCTCGGTCAGCTCGTAAAATGAATTCAAAGCCGGCAATTCTTCGACCGTGCCCATCTGCAGTAGTTTAGCCGTTTCAAGGCAGCGGCACCACTGGCTCGAGTAAACCCTCGCCGAGGTGATGCCCTTTGAGCGCAGCCAATCACCGATGGCTCTAGCCTGATCCCGGCCGCGATCGTTTAAGTTGCGCTGGCTGGAACAGTCTCCGATCTGAAAATTGGCCGGATCGCCGGTGCCCGGTGCCAATGCATGCCGGATCATCAGAATGTGACCACCGCTCTGCATGTTTTCAATCATTTCAGTCTGGTCTGAATCCTCACCGGCTATTGCGAGGCTACACAGCCCGGTTAGACAAGCCATTAAACAAATCCTTAAGCGCATGCGTATCTCCTTAGCATTCGATTCTTTTACCACCAGGGTTTCTTTCATGCAAAAATTTTTGATTTTGGCCATCAAGTATAATATATTGCCCGTAGCTGTATTTTTTATTCGTATCGGTTTGGGTCTATTTAATCTATTCATTTCTTAACTCTATGGCAAAAATAAAAGTCACTACTATCGGAGGCGGCAGCGGGCAATATGCCTTGCTGTCGGGGCTGAGAGATTTAGCTGAAATCGACATCACTTCTATTGTCTCTATGGTGGACAGTGGTGGCAGTACCGGTAGATTAAGGGATGAGCTCGGTATTTTACCCCCAGGGGATGTTTTAAAGTGTCTG
>JASFGH010000347.1:0-4995 GCA_050123865.1 Desulfobacterales bacterium
AGGGTATACTTAGGAGACGAGTTTAAATTATAAAATGGCACTTGAATTAAGACAACAGCTCAAATTAACGCAGCAACTTATCATGACGCCCCAGCTGCAGATGGCCATAAAATTGCTGCAGCTATCCCGTTTGGAACTGCTTGACACCATCCGCCAGGAGCTCGAAGAAAATCCAGCCCTTGAAGAGGTTCAGGAAAGCATTTCCAACGACAACCTGCCGGAACAGTCTGAAAAATCATCTGAAGACCCCGCCCAGACCGAAGAAGTCACGATTGATGAAAAAATTCATGACGACATCGATTGGAGCAACTACCTGGGAGAATATAATACTCCCGGACGGGTGAATTTTGAGTCTGAAGATCGCGACACACCGCGCTTTGAAGCTTTTATCGCACCCAAAAAATCATTGCGCGACCATCTGTTATGGCAATTTCTGATGCTTAAACCCAATGCCGAAGAAGAAGCGATCGCCAGTCAAATCATAGGCAACCTCAATGCAGACGGCTTTTTGGAAAGTACCGTTGAGGAAATCGCCGCGATGAGCAACAGGTCCGTTGAGGCGGTTGAGCGAACGCTGCTCCAGATGCAATCTTTTGACCCAATTGGTGTATGTGCTCGAGACCTCAAGGAATGTTTGCTGATTCAGGCCAAACATTTCGGTTTCGAAAATACAGTCGTTTGCGACATTATCAATGATCATCTTCATGATCTGGAAAAGAAGAATTACAAAGGCATCTGCAAAGCATTAAAAATTAGCATGGACGATGTGGTTTCGACGGTCAACATCATCAAGGCATTCGAGCCCAAACCCGGCCGCCAGTTTAGCGAAGAAACGCCGCAATATATCAACCCGGATATCTACGTTTATAAGCTGGAAGACGATTTTGTGATTATGCTCAATGATGACGGGATGCCCAAACTGCGCGTCAATTCATTCTATAAAAAAACCATCAGCCGCGGTAAAAAAATTTCCGGAGAGGCCGAAGATTACATTCAGGATAAAATACGGTCGGCTGCCTGGTTGATCAAAAGCATCCATCAGCGCCAGAAGACCATTTATAAGGTTATGGAAAGCATCTTGACGTTTCAACGGGATTTCTTTGAAAAGGGCATTGCCTATTTGAAGCCGATGGTGCTCAGAGATGTGGCTCAGGATATCAGCATGCACGAATCCACTATTAGCCGCGTCACCACCAATAAATATGCTTACACTCCGCAGGGCATATTCGAATTAAAATACTTTTTTAACAGCTCCATCAGGCGGACGCACGGTGGTGATATTGCATCCGCCAGTGTTCAGGAAAAAATACGGCAAATCATTGCGGCTGAAGATCCTAAAAAGCCATACAGCGATGATAAAATCTCACAACTGTTAAAGCAAGACCATGACATTCACATCGCACGCCGAACCGTTGCGAAATACCGTGAGATGCTTAAAGTGTTGCCATCCAATAAGCGCAAACAAATTTAGGGGGGATTACGTATGCAGACTTCGGTAACATTTAAGAACCTCAATTCTTCCGATACATTAAAATCATACGTTCAAGATAAACTCGATCGTTTTGATCGTTTACTCGATAATCCAGCGGAAGCCAATGTGGTTTTATCCGTTGAAAAATTTCGACATATGGCTGAGATTAATATCGTCGGAGACCGTTTGACGATAAATGGCAAAGAAGAAACTGCAGATATGTACTCGGCAATTGATATGGTCCTGGATAAAATGGAGAAACAAATAAAGAAGAGTAAGGAAAAAATCCGGGAACGACGCAGTAATGCCAGGCCCTTAAACCAGAGTATGCTGGAGGAAGATATCAGTGGCACCGATGATGAATCGGAAAGTCACATTCGAATCAAGCACATCGAATATAAACCCATGGATGTCGAAGAAGCTGCCCTGCAGCTGGACCTGCTCGATGACAATTTTTTGGTGTTTACCAATGCCCGTTCAGATCAGGTCAACGTTCTGTATCGACGCAAAGACGGCCATTACGGGTTGATTCAACCAAGCAGCTAACCTCATTGTGGGTAGCGGGTTTTGATTGCCGCGACCGCTCAAAGGTGCTATAACGCGCTACCCGCTTCTCTCTGTATTAAAAAATCCTGATCTGTAAAGACAGCAACACCATAGAACATACGAATGGGACGTATATGAAAATTTTAGATGTCATGCCGAAAGCAGCGATTTTGGATGATTTAAAGTCGCAAAACAAAAAAGGGCTGCTTGAGGAACTGGTTGTCCCTTTGGCCGGTAGTACCGGTCTGAATTCTGACGACCTGGTGCGAGTGCTCATGGAAAGAGAACGGCTTGGCAGCACCGGAATCGGCGGGGGCATCGGCATTCCGCATGGTAAAATGAAAGACCTTGATTCACTGGTGCTAGGATTTGGTTTGAGCCGCAAAGGTATCGATTTTGAATCGATTGATGGTGAACCGACCCACATATTTTTTGTCCTGATCACACCCGAGGATTCAACCGGTCTTCACCTGAAGCTTTTGGCCCGCATCTCGAGAATTTTAAAAAATGATCAATTCAAAGAGCGACTGCTAAACGCGGCCGATCAAGATGAAATCTTTGAAATCATCAAACAGGAAGATGAAGAGTTCTAATCCGCAGCGATCATTGATGTGAAACAGCTAACTATCATTATAATAACCGGCCTATCGGGCTCAGGGAAAAGCACGGCTATGGCAGCATTTGAGGATGCCGGCTTTTACTGTGTGGACAACATGCCGGTCGCCCTCCTGCCCAAATTTCTGGAACTACCCATCGAAAGTGACACCGAAATTGCCGGCATCGCCCTGGCTATGGACCTGCGTGAGAAAGGATTTCTGTCAGATTACAGCGGCGTTTTTAAATCGCTAAAAAAAGAAGGGTACACATTTGAAATTCTCTTTCTGGAAGCTGAAAAGGATATTCTGGTGCAGCGCTACAGTGCCACCCGCAGGCAACATCCGCTTTCGCAGCAGGGCAAAAGCCTCCTGGAAGGCATCCGCGCCGAAAAGAAACAGTTGGCCGATTTACGGGCAGTATCCGATAAAATCATTGACACTTCAAATTATACGGTACATGAACTCAAAGCCGGCATAATGGAAATCGCCCGCAAAAGCAAGGTAAGGGTATCAATGCGGATTCAGGTGGTTTCTTTCGGATTTAAATACGGAGTGCCCCACGATGCCGACCTGATCATCGATGTGCGCTTTCTGGCAAACCCCTATTTCGTTTCAGAATTAAAACATTTGGATGGCAACCATGCGAAGATAAAAAAATTCGTTCTAAGTCATCCGGAGACCCGGGCTTTTCTACAGAAGTACTTGGATTTGCTTGACTATTTGATACCCCTGTATGAAAAGGAAGGCAAAGCCTACTTAACGATCGCCGTCGGGTGTACCGGCGGACGACACCGCTCGGTAACCATTGCAGGCGCGATATTTGATCATTTTCGAAAGACAAAGGATCAAATTGAAATTGTTCATCGCGATATAAATCAGTCGGCTTAAAGGATTGAGCCCGTTGCCAGCCGAAAGTCATCGGTCAATTGCATTAGCCCGTTAATGCTTTATTTTGTCCAAGGCTGGAAACCTGGGAAGCGATGAAGGCAGGAAGCCAGCACTTCCGAATAACATAAAGTCAAACGGTCGCATGCGATCGAAGCTTTCAAGCCTTCTGGCATCATAGCCTCCTGGCAAATGAGTTTGGTAGATATAGCGAAAGGTAAACCATGATCGGTATCGTCATCGTAACACACAGTCAATTGGGAGATGCGCTTATTGAAGCAGCTGAATTTATCATCGGCAACAGACCGGATGCCCTGGTGTCGGTATCAATTGATCTGACCGAAAGCGCTGAGGTGTTGCGAACCAGGATCGATGAAGGTATCAAAAAAGTTCAATCCAAAGATGGTGTTTTGATTTTAACCGATATGTTTGGCGGGACACCATCCAATTTAAGTTATTCGTTTCTTGAAGAAGGACGCACAGAGGTTATCTCGGGTGTCAATCTGCCCATTTTAATCCAGGCAGCCAATACACGCAGCAAAATGGACCTCAACACACTGGCTGTCAAACTTGAGGAATTCGGTAAAAAGAGTATTTCCCTGGCCAGCAGTATACTAAAAGGGAATAAGCGGAGTTAGTTATGCCGGATTGGCACCTGGATGCGGTAGTGCCCCGGGACTTGGATAAAATCCTTACCATCGACCGCACTGCATTTAATAGATCCTGGAAGCGAAAATCATTTTTAGAAGAGATAGATCGCCTGGATGCATACGGCTATGTCGCCCGAAAACAGTTAGGCGACGGACGCATGGACACCATCGCTTATGTATTTGCGCGCATCCTCTTAAGAGAAATGCATATAATGCGAATTGCAGTCGCAACGGGTTATCAAACCAGGGGGGTGGCTACCGCGTTGCTGCAGCAGTGCTTTAAACTGGCCAAACAGCATAAGGTCAGTGCAGTGTATATTGAAGTCCGCCCCCAAAATAAATCGGCCATTGCGCTGTATCGAAAGTCAGGTTTTCAAATGCTGGGCACAAGGCCCAATTACTATCCGGAAACCGGCGAAGATGCGCTCGTGATGGTCAAACGTATAGAGGTGCAAGAATGTCTGTAAAAATAGGTATTAATGGATTCGGCCGGATCGGACGGCTCGTGTTCAGAGCCGCGTGGAACCATCCTGAAATAGAAGTCGTTGCCATCAACGATCTGGCCGATGCAGCCACCATGGCGCATCTGCTTAAATATGATTCCGTTCACGGCAGATTCGGCATCGAAGTCGCTGTGCGTGAAGACCGACTGCAGCTCGATGATACGGCCATCGCCATCCGATCCATCAAAGAGCCCGCTAAAATTGGTTGGGATGACCTGGGCGTCGATATTGTGGCGGAATGCACTGGGTTGTTCCGGGACCGAGAAGGGGCTTCCGGGCACCTGACAGCCGGTGCCCGCAAAGTGATCATATCCGCTCCAGCAGGTGACCCGGATATCACCGTT
>JASFGH010000348.1:0-4989 GCA_050123865.1 Desulfobacterales bacterium
CAGCTTCTGCAATTGGACTGGAAAATTCATGCGGCTCTGGTGGTGACCGTGACGCTTAAAGACAGCCTGCAGTGTTAACGGCTGAATCGTGTTTAACGGAAAATAGAACTCCATTTCATTGATGCGCTGATTGAAACCTATCGCAGAAAGCGTCAACTCAGGCAGTTGCGGTATTAACGGCACATGGAGCACATGGGAAATGGTGTCGGCGATAACATCTTGCCAGGTGTCGTCAAAACCATAAGCCTGCAGCGTACGCAGAATGATATTATTTAAAGCGGCTGCAGAACCGGCGGTATAGTCCAGTCGTTCCAGCAGGTCATGGAAAAAGTTGCCGGCGCGTGACCCTTTTGGAAAGGCGAAAATGCCATCAGGTACCGGGGCTTTATTAGACTCGATTTCGCTTTCGAGCCTATCGGTCATATGTCTGACCAGTTCTCCGAATGCATCACGATCCGGCAGGTCGATGTCGGCGGTCTGCCGTGAGATCAGAGCCGAATAGCTGGAAACCTTCCAGCTGGTGTCGATCGAGCCGGAAAAATTCCGGCAACTGAGCTGTCCGGACCGATCCGGTTGCGCGGACAAATGGCCATCCGATGGTTCGGGTAAGGAAACGACCTCGATACGACCGTTTGATCTTTGGGCCAGCATGGAGAGATCCGCCAGTCGGTCTGCATCGGATTTGGCGTTCACCTGGCGTTTGACCTCAGCCACCATATCCGCTGGCTGCTGGTCAGCCTGGGTTCCGGTTTCAGTATGCAGCAGATAAGCCAAGGCTGATGATTCGGCGGTATTGATGCGTCCCCATGCCAGGTAACACTTGGATTTGGCGCGGGTTAAGGCCACATACAGCAGGCGGATATTTTCGGCCAGCAGCTCATTTTGGGCGTAGATCAGGTGTGTGGCATGGGATTCTGATCCCAGATCCATCGTCAGGTGCTGCTGGTTGGCGGATGGCTCGGATTTATGAAAAATGATTTCAGCGTCTTTTACAAAAGATCCTTCCCAGCCGTAGGGACAGAACACCACTGGATACTCAAGTCCCTTACTTTTGTGAATGGTGACAATATTAACTGCATTGGCATCGCTTTCCAATCTGAGTTGGTGTTCTTCCAGACGCGGCGATTTGGGGTCTCGCTGCTCTGCCAGCCATTTTACGACACCGTTCATGCCCAGATTGCGGCGGGTGGATTCCTGATGGACAATTTCTGCAAGATGCAGCACATTGGTCAGACGACGCTCTCCGTCGGTATATGATAGCAGGCGTTGTCGGATGTGCTCTCGGTTCATCAAAGTACGGAACATTTGCATAAATCCCGAACGCTGCCACAACTGCGCGTATTCACGGATCCTGATCAATTGATCTTCCCACTGATCAACGTTTAGATCAGCCGTCAGCAAGTCTTCGCCCCGCGCGCCCATCATGTCCATTGCCAGAGCCGCCTTGAGAAGCCCCGGCTTGTTCGGGGCCGAAATACTCAGTAGGATTTTCTCGACCTCCATAGCCTCACGGGAATCAAATATATTGCCGGTGCTGTGTAAAACGGATGGGAGACCCCTGGCAGACAAATATGTATTGATAATTCGGGCCTGGCGGTTGGTTCGAACCAGCACTGCCATATCACCCGGCTGCCAGGAGCAGTTTTTGGAGCTGACAAGCCGGAAGATTTCTTCGGCGACCGCTTCGGCCAGTAAGCGTGTTGCTAAGGTTTTGGTTACCGGTTTTGCCTTGTCTGAATAAAGCCTTGAATCCAGATACCATAAGGTCATTGGCGTGATGCCTTCTGCGGGTTTTTCCTCATGATTTTTTCCTGCCCGGGCCGGTTCAAATGAGATGTCTTTAAAAAGAAACGGTCGCTTCACATGAGAAAAAAGTGTATTGATAGCAGCAATCAGAGGTGGTTCCGATCGCCAGTTTTCGGTGAGGGTAAATTTGGTTTGAGCATCCTTGGCTGCCTTCAGGTATGAAAAAATATCCGCTCCACGAAAACTGTAAATGGCTTGCTTGGGATCCCCGATCATAAAAAGCAGGCTACCCTGTACTGCAAAAAGCCGGGAGAAGATTTCATACTGGACACTATCGGTGTCCTGGAACTCGTCAACCAGAGCCGCACGGTATTTTTGACGAACCGCGTCCGCCAGCGGGTGGCCTCTTTTTGAAACCAGCGCCTGTTTGACCAGAATCAGTAAATCATCGAAAAATTGAATATTTTTCTGGGACTTTTGGGCCCTCAATTCAGACGGCGCCGCAGCCAAAAGCCGCGCTTTAAGGTAGACCAGATGCTGTTGCAACTCGGCTTCCAGTTCGGCAGCGCACCGGTAAAGGTCGTCGCAGAAATTAAAGAAATCATGGGCCGGTGGCGTTTGACCCTTGCGAGCGGAAATTTTTAATTTTTGAGCGGTAAATTTTTCAAAGTTCTTGAATAGCGGAAACCCGGTGCTATTGGGGGCCACATATTGGTCCATACCGTTGACTAGGGACAAAATGGTCAGGTCCCGCTTGGTGATACTTTCGCATTTCGATAGCGATTTTAGACTACCATACTGAGTACCGCTCAAAGACGGATCGTGCAGTGCTTTTTCCACCGCTGTTCGTTCACGAACCCATTGCTTCCGGACGCGATCATAGGCCTTGCGAAAAGCGGCAAGTGAATCCAGAGCCGGTTTGCCAATCTGCGGTATGATGTTTATGTCTGCCGCCCCTATTTTGCCGA
Source organism: Desulfobacterales bacterium (assembly GCA_050123865.1). GTDB lineage: Bacteria > Desulfobacterota > Desulfobacteria > Desulfobacterales > JAHEIW01 > JAHEIW01. Next base: position 2,715 of record JASFGH010000348.1, read on the forward strand.
GCAGCTGTTGCAGGGATGACGGCCCCCTGAGCGTGCGGGTTAAATAGCTGATGCATTCCAGCGGCGCATCGTATAAATGACGCCGCCAGAAATCCTCGGCAACTTCGCGCTCCCATTCGGATGAATCGGAGACAAGCTCTGTATCGAATAAATTTGAGGTTTCAAATGCATGCTCAAATAGAATTCGGGCACAGAATCCGTGAATGGTGAATATGGGCGCCCTGTCAAAATTAACCAGTGCATCGTGGATCGATGCGATGGCCGGCCCGTGATTTGGCATGCGCTCAAGCAAGGCGTTGAGCAGGGTGTCTTGGTTCTCACCATTCGTGAAGGCTTTTTCTGCCTGCAGCAATTTTGTGCGGATGCGATCCTTTAATTCCTCGGTGGCCGCATTGGTAAACGTGACGACCAGAATCTGATCAACCTGCAGCTGCCTTTCTATGATCAGTCTCAAAAACAGGCCCTCAATGGTGTAGGTTTTTCCGGTACCTGCGCTGGCTTCAATGAGGTTGATGCCTTCCAGGGGGGTGTTTATGAGATCGAGGGGTTTCAATTCGCTGTACCTTTAATATGTCTCATGGCTGCATTTTACGGTTCATTCGATAAACGAAGGCCAGCACCTCCGCCACGGCACGATATAGCTCCGGTGGGATTTGGGTTTCCAAATCAAGGGCTTCCAGCACCTGCACCAGGTTTTCATCATTAACCAATGGCACATGATGAGCTCTGGCCGTTTCAATAATTTTTTCAGCCACCTGTCCCCTGCCCTTGGCCACGACTCTGGGAGCTGCGTCTTTGTCTTTATCGTAGGTAAGCGCTACGGCTTTGGATTTTTTTTCCATGTATTAAATCCTTAAGTCGACCTGCCGATCACTGTCGAAGTCCAAATCCGCGTTATGAAATTCCTCGATTTTTCTCTCGGAAACCACTGTTTTTAAGACCAGATAGTTAAACAACGAATTCATGGATTCATGGATTTCTTTATAATGTCGCTCGACATGTATTTTTCTGGCATCATCTTCCACAAAAAACGTAATGGTTAGATCCTTGTTGAACAGGAAAAAATCCGTGCGGATTTTGCCGATACGATCTAGCTCCAGCAGCAGCGAAATCTTGAAGCCCGCTTTTGAGCTACCCGGTTTCTTTTTCGGGCAATACAATTTGAGGCGCGCTTTATCCGCGTTTTCCTTTAGCGGAAGCGTAAATGAAAAAACCTGGTAGGGGTCGGCCCATTCATGTTTTTGGACCGCCCGGGATTGCTGGTTGTGGATATCGGACAACAACGTGTCGAGCGTTCCCTTGAAATCTGCAAGCGCTTTGGCATCAGGGAACCTGAGATCCAGGTCCGGGGTATCCAGATATGCTTTGAGCATCAAAAGATTCGGCTTTAAATCCCGGCCCATGATGCTCTGGATTCGGGGATCACGGATCAGTTCCCGAATACCTTCAGCGTCCGGGCGGTGGCCAAATTGCCGAATCAGGTCTGCAATTTTTTTTTCAAAAAAAAAGCCCGTGTTCTCTACGTAAGATTTAACCAAAGGCAACCATTTTGTCAGGTCCAGGTTTAAATCAAGCGACGCAAAATGGGCATCCAGGGCTGCCAGGGCGCGGCTAATATGGGGCGGAGGTGAACCGGTGCCGGCCGGGGGATGTAAAATCTGCTGGGTGGCCTGCCTGATGTCGATCTGTATTTTATTAAATAAATCGAAAGACAGAATTTCCAGGCGATTGGATACGGCCATATCCCCGCCGGCCGATCTGGTGTCCGGATCGATCACCTGCAGGCGAAGCTGTCCGTCGGTGTCGGTCACTCTGGCAACAAAATCAGCGCCGGCTTTAACGGGAAACTGGATTTTTGCGAGGGCACGAAATTTGCCAAAATCAACCAGAGCGCGCTGATCATCTTTGACCTCAATGATTTTTATATCAAAAACGTCCCCCGGTTTGATGATCTTTTGAATCAAAGCAGAGCGATTGATATGCGGGTCAAAAATGGTTTTGATGAGCAAAGAAATATCCATATTCTATTCATACTTTGGATTTTATCGATATTTTCCTAGGTTTACATCTAATTGTTCAGGATCGTTTTTTTTTTGCTGCAAAATACGAAATTCGAATATCGAAACTCGAAACAAATCCAAATATTCAATTTCCAAAATTCAAATGTTTTGATCATTTGGATTTATGGTTTTGAAATTGTTTCGTATTTCGTGCTTCGGATTTAGAAATTGTTCCGATACCCAATTGCAAAAAAAAGAAATAAATAGCTACCGGA
>JASFGH010000349.1:0-4964 GCA_050123865.1 Desulfobacterales bacterium
CTGGTGCCCGGGGGATTCGGGGGCCGCGGTATTGAAGGCAAGATATGTGCTGCCAATTTCGCACGGGTCAACAAGGTGCCTTATTTTGGCATTTGTTTGGGCATGCAAATTGCCGTCATTGAATTTGCCCGCCATGTTGCCGGTCTGGAAAACGCAAACAGTTCGGAGTTTGATCAAAGTACGCCCCATCCGGTCATATACCTGATGCGCGAATGGTTTGATGAAAGAAGCCAGACCGTCCAGCGACGTGATGATTTATCTGAAAAAGGTGCGACGATGCGATTGGGCGCTTACAGCTGCCGTCTTGAAACCCATTCTCTTGCTTACCAGGCTTATCAAAAAGAAGAGATATCCGAACGGCACCGCCACCGCTATGAATTCAACAACGACTTTTTGGATCGATTGAAGGAAGCGGGAATGGTCATCAGCGGGACTTCGCCCAACGGTGAACTGGTCGAGATCGTCGAAATCGGTGATCATCCCTGGTTTCTGGGATGTCAATTTCATCCGGAATTCAAATCCCGGCCGATGGAACCGCATCCGCTATTTCGAGATTTTATCGGGGCGTCTCTCAAAAATTCTCAAGACCGCAATCGGTCGTAAGATTCGGGCGGGCTCATTTTGGGTCAGAGAGCTGAATCGTTAAATGGTTGATTGATTAAATGGTCGAATGGTTAAATAGTTAAAACGACAATATCCGCTGACCAATTTACCATTCAACAATTTAACCGATTAACAAAAAAAAGTGAAGACGATCGGCGTCACCTTTTTTACTGGAGGTTTTCTAATTCTTTATCGATTAGGGTCTGAAACCCCTTGAGGCTTCTCTCTTTTAGTTTCCTGCCGTTGACGAAAACCGATGGAACGCTGTTTATGCCTACCCGGATGCCTTCATTGTAATCATACTTGATTTGTTCCAGCAGCAAGGGGTCTTTCCTGTCTTTTTCAAATTGCGCTTTATCCAGCTTGAGTTTCGCTGCAATTACCTGGACTTTTTCTTCATTAAGCGTGTTGTATTGTTTAAACAGTTCATCGTGGAAATCCCAAAATTTTCCCTGACGATCTGCTGCCAGTGCAGCTATAGCTGCCTGAACAGCAAACTTGTGGCTGCGAATCGGAAAATTTTTAAAAACAATTTTGACCGACTTGGGATTTTTCTCGAGCACCTGCTCAAGTAGAGGCGCAAGCCCCGCACAGTATCGTCATTGAAAATCGCTGAAACCGGCGATGACAACCGGTGCATCCTCGATACCTTTGTAAGGCGACCCCTTAGTCGATATTTGTTTGATAAAATCAAGCGCAATGACCTTAACCGTTTTGTTTTGCCGGCTGGTTGCAAACAGGCGCGTTCCTTCTGGGCCGAGCTTAATCTGGTCTATATTTTCACCGACTTCAATTTTACCCGTAAGGCGGCCGTTGACTTCATAGATGTGAATGTTGCCTTCATGGGTCAAAACAAAGACCGTTTTTCCATCAGGGGAAATTGCCACATCCAGCGGTGGGGCGTCCAGCTTCAGGGTATTGAGCGTCTCCCATTCTACTTCTGTAGATCCAATCGCTGCTGATGCTACCATCAGCAGCATGACAACCCATAATAAAGAAATTTTTCGCATCAAATTCATCTCAATCTCTGTATGAACATCGGTTAAGCGCCTTGTCATGTTACCCGTTAACCCGTTGGCCCGTAAGAAAATTAGAAATAGACGTATTTCCTTTTTTAACGGGCGAATCCGCCGAAGGCGGACTCAACGGGACAACGCGCCAACCTAAATGCATGGTCATCTATTTTTTGGTTTGGGTAGCCTGATGATTTGTAAAGGTCTCCATGGTCTGCTGGGCGCATTCCGGGCAGTAGCTAGAGGTGATATCCAGGTTGGCCCTATCGTGGATAAATTGTTCAACCGCAACCCAATTGCCCTTGCCGGGTGCCGTCCGACGGTCGTCTCTGATTTTTTTACACACGCAGCACATCGGCAGTATGCTTTGATAAATCGCTATCTTTCGCGAAAGCTCCGCTTTAGCCAGGCATTGTTTGACCCGGTAAAGTATTTCTGCCGATTCGCAGGGCTTAAGTAAATAATCATCGGCTTCGTGCCGCAAAGCTTCGATGGCGGATGTCATATTGCCATAACCGGTAAGGATAATGACCATCGTATGCGCATTGAGATCTTTGGCTTTTTTTAAAACCTGGATTCCGTCGACATTTTCCATGACCAAATCCGTAATCACCAAATCATAATCGGTCTCTGCGAGCAATTCCATGGCGCGGTCGCCGCTGTCGGCTTTGGTTATCTTAAAACCCTGGTTTTCCAGATCCGCTCCAATGCCTTCCAGAATAAACGGGTCATCATCTACCAATAAAATGCTGTTTTTTTCCATTTGATCCTGCCTTAACATTTTTCATGGGTCCAACAGGTCGTACCGGCCGATAAGCCGAGACAGGTAGGTTCTCTGGATATCCATATTTTTGGCTGCCAAACTTCGATTGCCGCCGGTATGCCTGAGGTTCAACGTAATGAATTCTTTCTTAAAAAAGTCGATGGCTTCTTTTAAGGTCAATCCAACTTTCATTCCCGGGTAACTGGGTTTGGTGGCAAATTGAGGCAAATCTTCAGGCATGATTGCCCCGCCGTTTCCCATGACGACGGCTCTTTCGATGGCGTTTTTCATTTCGCGCACATTGCCGGGCCAATCATATTGAATCATGGCATCCAGCGCTTTTTTCGATATGGTTAGATTCGACATTCCCCGTTCCAGCTTAAACATGTTTAAAAAATAATCGGCCAACAACGGGATATCTTCTTTTCTCTCCCGAACAGGGGGCATTTGAATTTGAACAACATTCAGCCGGTAGTAAAGGTCTTCACGAAATCTTCCTTCAGTAACATCTTCGACGATATTTCGGTTCGTTGCTGCGATGACGCGAACATCCACCGGGATTGATTTATTGCCACCCACGCGGTAAAATACACCTTCCTGCAAAATGCGCAGTAGCTTGGATTGCATGCCCGGACTCATTTCGCCGATTTCATCAAGAAAAATCGTCCCTTTGTCGGCAAGTTCAAATTTTCCAATCTTGCGGCCGCTTGCACCGGTATAGGCGCCTTTCTCATGGCCGAAAAGCTCATCTTCAAGCAATGATTCCGGCAAGGCGGCGCAATTGAGCACGATCATCGGCTCATCTTTTCTTGCCCCTACGCGGTGAATCAGACGGGCAAGCAATTCTTTGCCGGTGCCGCTTTCTCCCAATATTAAGGTGCTGGCTTTCGAATTCGCCACCTTGACCGCATCAGAAATGACTTTTGTAAGTGCCGGGCTTTCCCCAACCAGTTCATATTTGAGATCCAGTTTCTCTTTGAGATCTCTGATTTCCCTTTTATCGTGCTCGATCTTACGGGCATTGCCGATTGCCACCGCAGCAAGTTCGGCAAAACCGGATAAAATTTTTAAATCGGCTTCTGTTATCTGGCTGCCGTCGGTTTTGTCAATAATTTCGACAACACCGATAATTTCTCCTCGGACTTTCATGGGAACACAGGCAATCGAACGCGTTTCAAAACCGATGCTTTCACTGATTTCCTTATACCAGCGCGGATCCTTGGAAACATTCGGAATCAGCAGCGGTTCACCTGTCTGAGCGACATGTCCCGCGATGCCCTGACCCAGATCGATTTCAAACTGTTTGACATCATCCTTTTTTTCACCGGTGGCCACTTTGAAATACAATCTTTGGGTTTTGGGATCCAAAAGCAACAACGAACTGGCCTTGGCGTCCATCATCCGTGTGGCCGTCTCGATGATCAGCTCGAGCAACTGATCCAGGTCCTGTACCGATGACACCCAGGTAGAAATTTCTTTCATGCGATCAATGGACGTACCCGCATGCTTTAGGTTGTTATCCATTTTAATACACCCTGGCCCAACAAAAGAATGACTTTCTTGAATTTGAAACAATGATTTTTGTTCAGATACACAGCGCTCTTATAGTAAAATTTTAATATTAAAACTGTAACTTATGTTTTTTTGTACGATAATTTTTCTTCTCATTACCGGAAAAACCAAAAAGGACAGTATTCACTTTTGTATACGGATTATAGCATACTCCGGTTTGATGTCAATTTTAATATGGGTTATTGTGCACTTTTTTTTAATATATGGGGCAGATTTGCACTGGCGGTATCAAATTGGGTGTAATCTGGCTTGGTATTGCGGCCGGCAGGCTGTTCTTTCTTTAAAAGAACTCTAGCCACCTGAGTTGCAGGATTTTAGGCGCTGAGATGGGACACAATGAATTCAGCCACTTTTTCAGCAGATCTGCCAAATAACTCCTGGACTTCGATGAGTTCGAGCAATTGATCCTCCCAGCTGACGCTGCTTTCCTGAACAATATTTTGAATGTGTTCGTACTTTCCTCCCAGGGCTTTGATTTTGGCGCCCAGCGGGATGTTTTCCTTAAAAGTTATATGCAGCAGAACCAGATGTTCAATGATGCTCGGTGATTCAGGTGAACCCGAAAGGATCGGTATGATCACGAGGCTGCGCTCGTCTTTGCGTCCTTTGCCGATATAAACATTACCCTGTCTGACAATGATGCGTTTGGTTCCTTTCAACCGGGCATCGGTTTCAACCCGGGAAGGAATCTTCTTTACCGCACCTCTTTTGGCGACAACGTTTATTGTGGTTTCATCAACCGGTTCTCCCAAAAGATTTAAACCCTCTATCCGGTAGAGGATTGAGCCGGGAATCTCGTGGACAATATCTTGAAGGTTTTTCAACACCAGAATGTTGCTGGCGGTTAATTGAGAAACATTGATTTTCTCCGCTGCCAAAGCATCAAATAAGATTCCTTCCATACGTTCACTGATCCGACTGGTTCCAACCGTGACGGTTTTTGCCTGGTGTTTAATGGCGTCCACCGGCCGTGCCAGATAGTTAATGGCGCCTCCCAGGCATTTAAACATCTC
>JASFGH010000350.1:0-4961 GCA_050123865.1 Desulfobacterales bacterium
AAATAGCTCACAGGTAGATCTGTAAGCTATTGAAATTATTGATGCCGAGGGACAGAATCGAACTGCCGACACGGGGATTTTCAGTCCCCTGCTCTACCGACTGAGCTACCTCGGCCCACGGAATCCCATTGATTTTTAAGCTTAAATTAGAATGAAACCTCTATTAGATGCACCCTTCTTTGTCAAGATGTTTTTAGCCCATATCACCAAATAGAAATTGCGCCAGCGTGCAGGCGGTAATGGTTGCGGTTTCAGCGCGCAGGATCCGCGGCCCGAGACCGGCAACCAGGAACCCGGTGGCCCGCGCCATGTCAATCTCCCTGTCCGTAAACCCCCCTTCGGGTCCCAGGATCAAAAGGATTTTTTTTGGAGGGGGTTGCTCGGCGGTCGGCACCAATGCATTGAGGGAAGTGTTTTCATTTTCAAAAAAAATGATTTTAAGGTCATAAGTGCTGCCAGAGTCCAAAAGGTCTTCAAAAGTCTTGGTCTTATTAATTTGAGGCAACCTCGCTCTTTGACATTGTTTCACGGATTCTTGAACAATTTTCTGCCATCGCTCCAATCGGGCAGACAGTCGTTTTTCCCCGGGGACGGGAACCGAGCGATCACACATAAACGGCATCCATTGGGCAATGCCCAGCTCGCAAAGATACCGTAACAGACGATCCATCTTCTGATCTTTTAACAGGGCCTGCGCCACACTGATCTGCACGGGGGATTCCTTTTTACCCGGCCGCTTATCGGTAATCTCTAATTCCACCCGATCGGTCAAAAACTGACGGATGACCGCCTCATACTCAAACCCTTGACCATCAACTAGACCGATCCTGCTGCCCGGTTTCAAGCGCAATGCATTTTTGATGTGGCGAAGCTCCGAGCCTTTTAAGGCGACGGGCTTTTTGCGCAAAGCGTCAGGTTCGATGTAAAAATAGCGCATCCTTATACATCCTTGATAGCCAAACCATTCGATATTAAAGGATTTACAGGCAATAACCTTAATCAAATCGCTTGACTTCCACTATACCATATGGTAATTTTTTTTAAACATAATAATGATTTGATGCAATATTTTTGGCTGCCATTAACCTTTAGATGCACGGTGAAAAACATGGTTGATAACGAGAACCACCCCCCGGAGCAGGGGAAAGCGGACAAAAAGCTGTGGATAGATCTGAGCGAAGCCATGCCCAATGGTTTCGATGAAGATGACGATGAGATCATCGAACTCAAAGACGAAATCAAAACTGAGCCGGAGCAATTCGAAGCAGAAGCCGCCCCAGATACTGATTTAGATGAAGCAGATGAGCTTTTAGACCTGCCGCCGGTCGAAAAAATCATCGATATAGATGCCCTCGAAGACGATGACATTGATCCTGAAAACGTCATTCGCTTGCCGGAGGATCTGTCATTTGATGAAGACGATGAGAATGAGATCGACATCCTGCCGATAGAAAAAGAGCCCGTGCTAAAAACTGACGACCATGATGATATCGTCGAGATTACAGAATTTGACGATATTTTATCTGAAGACACCACTGAGATGGTTACCCTTTCGGAAATCAGCGATACGCTGGACGTGGAAGAAGATGATGAAGACGAATTTCTCGAATTGTTCGACGTGGAAGAAGACGAAGAAGCCGAGCCTGAAGAAATGGAAGAAGACGTCATCCAGTTTAACGAACCCGGCAAAGATATTGAAGACCTCGAACTTAAAGATTTTATCGATGATTCATTGGATGATGAAATTCAATTCAATGAGGATTTCCAAGAAGATTTGAACAGTACGCTGGGCGTTGATGTCGGTGAGGAGTTGGACATGGCAGAGCCGGCGTCCATGGAAGAGGATTTTGATTTCAGTATGGATTCAAGCGAAATCTCAAAAAAGATTGACCAGCTGGATACCATTTTTTTCGATGATACCCAAGCAGAGGCCGAACTGGACGAAGAGGCAGAGGTAGAAGAACAGGCGGCAGAACTTGATGAAGAAGCCGTTGAAGTACCTGAAACGGTTTTTGAAGATATCGAAGATGAAATCGTAACCGAAGATATCGAAGATGAAATCGCAACCGAAGATATCGGCGTCAGTGGAGATGAATCGGTCGATGTGCCACTTACGGTGGGTGGCATCGCGGCGATGAATGCCAGCCAGGATCAGATAGAGGAAACCCTTGAACATATTATCGAACGAAAATTTTCAGGTAAAATTGAAATGCTTATCACCCAGATCATCGAAAAAGCGGTTTCAAAAGAAATCCAGCGCCTGAAAAAGATTTTATTGGAAGAAAATGGTAATGAGGATCTCTAAAATCCTTCACTTAGAAGGTCTGTGAGCTGTAAAAAAAGCTACTCATTTAAAACCAACTATGCTAATAGCAGGGGATTCTTTAATAATCCCCTTTTTGTTTTTCAGGTGCCGTATCCATTCAAGGAATGCATCTGTTTATGAATTACAGCAATGGACGCTGTTGAATCGGTTGATTGAATGGCGTCAACATATTTATGGAGCCGTTAACGGAAGGAATACCTGACCGATGAGTTCGAATCTGCCTGAAAAGGCTTACAGCCCGCACGACGTTGAGAAAAGATGGTATCAATACTGGGAGGAAAACGGTCTGTTTGCTGCCGCCGAAAAAAGCGCCCAAAAAAGTTATTCAATTGTCATTCCGCCGCCGAATGTCACCGGCGTCCTGCATATGGGCCACGCGTTGAACAACACCCTGCAGGACATTCTGTGCCGTTATCGAAGACTGCGCGGCGACAATGTGCTCTGGATGCCGGGAACCGATCATGCCGGCATCGCCACTCAAAACGTGGTTGAAAATAAATTGGCCGCCGAAGACACAGATCGCCACCAGCTGGGTCGTCAAAAATTCATTGCAGCCGTATGGGAGTGGCGCAAAAAATACGGCGGTGAAATCATCAATCAGCTAAAACGGCTCGGCGCCTCCTGTGATTGGGATCGTGAACGCTTCACCATGGATGAGGGGTTGTCGCTTGCCGTGCGCAAGGTATTTGTCGATCTTTACGAGCAAGACCTGATTTATCGCGGCAATTACATCATCAACTGGTGCCATCGATGTTGCACCGCATTGGCCGACCTTGAAGTCGAACATGAAGAGCGGGACGGGCATCTATATCATATCCGTTATCCGTTTACCGGTGACAACGGCGCCATCGTGGTGGCCACCACGCGGCCCGAAACCATGCTGGGCGATACGGCCGTTGCCGTGCATCCAGATGATGAACGTTACCAGGATCTTAAATCCGAATCGGTTATGCTCCCGTTGATGGACAGAGAAATACCGATTATCAAAGACAACTATGTGGACATGACCTTTGGCACCGGTGGATTGAAAGTCACACCGGCTCACGACCCCAATGACTTTGAGATCGGCATTCGCCACCATCTGCCAGCCCCCAAGGTTATCGGAGACGACGGAAAAATGACTGCCGAAGCCGGACAGTTCAAGGGCTTGGATCGCTTTGAGGCCCGCGAGGCCGTTGTCAACGCTTTGAAAGAAGAAAAGCTGCTCGAAAAAATCGAGCCCTATAAGCACAGCGTCGGCCACTGTTATCGCTGTCACACGATGGTGGAACCCAATCTTTCAAGACAATGGTTTGTTAAGGTAAAGCCCCTGGCCCGCAAAGCCATTGACGCGGTCAAATCCGGCCAGACCCGCATCATCCCGGACACATGGACGCGAACCTATTATGACTGGATGGAAAATATCCGCGACTGGTGCATATCCCGTCAGATATGGTGGGGGCACCAGATACCGGCATGGACCTGTGAAGACTGCAGCGAGGTTGTGGTTGCCATGGAAACGCCCCGGTCCTGTTCTAAATGCGGTGGCGCACAACTGGTGCAGGAAACAGATGTGCTCGATACCTGGTTCAGTTCGGCCCTATGGCCGTTTTCAACCATGGGGTGGCCGGAGGAAACACCCCTTTTAAAAACGTTTTACCCGACATCGGTCCTGGTCACGGCCTTTGACATCCTCTTCTTCTGGGTGGCTCGCATGATGATGATGGGCATTCACTTTATGAAAGATGTGCCCTTTGATGACGTCTACGTTCATGCCCTGGTGCGCGATGAACATGGCAAAAAAATGAGCAAGTCCACAGGTAACGTCATCGACCCCTTGACGGTCATCGAGCAATACGGAACGGATGCATTTCGTTTTACGCTGGCGGCCTTTGCCGCCCAGGGCCGTGATGTTAAGATGTCCGAAAAACGAATCGAGGGCTACCGCCATTTTGTCAACAAATTGTGGAATGCGGCCCGATTTGCGTTGATGCATATCGATCAGCCCCACACGGAAATCAATACCGGCGCGCTGTCGCTGCCGGATCGCTGGATTCTGTCTCGCCTCTATCACGTGACCCAAAAAACAGCAGAGGCAATCGATAACTATCGCTTCAACGATGCGGCTTCAGCGGTTTACAATTTTGTCTGGCACGAATTTTGTGATTGGTACCTGGAGGCCATCAAACCGGCTCTATACGAAAAAGAGGGGCCTGAAAAACGCGCAACCACTCTGAGTGTTTTGTGGCGCGTTATGCATGATACCTTGATTTTGTTACACCCGTTCATGCCGTTTATCACAGAGGAAATTTGGCATACACTGCCGGGAACACAGGGCTCGATTATGAAAGCCGTGTTTCCCGCTGATCAAAAAGACGATGCTGCGGTCGCTGCCGAACATCAGGCTGAAGCGGACATGGACCTGCTAATTAAGCTCATTTCGGCCATCCGAAATATCAGGGGCGAAATGAACATTTCACCATCCAAGACTTTAGCCGCTGTTGTTCAAACCCAGGATGCAAAGGTTAACGATCTGATTGAAGCGCATCAGGATTTGATTATCAACCTCGCCAAGTTACACACTTTTGAGGTCAATCAGAATGCTGCGCGGCCAAAATCTTCAGCCACGGCTGTGGTGGGAACGGCCACCCTGTTT
>JASFGH010000351.1:0-4915 GCA_050123865.1 Desulfobacterales bacterium
CCTGACGGATTTGGTTCAATCCCTGAGAGACGGTAAAGAATATCAGCATATTCAGAACTTATGGTCAAAGAATAACGGGTGCATCACCAAAAATCCAATGCGGCCTTTAAACCAGAATCTGGATTCCATCCCTTTTCCGGCCTATGCAAAAGATTCATTTTACTTCATCGGTTCCAATCAAATTATCCAGAATGATCCAACGATCCTGGAACCTATCCTGGCAATTATGCCCGCGCGAGGGTGTCCATTCATGTGCACCTATTGCGTAAACAGCTTGCTGCGACCCAAGTTTAAAAATTTGGGGCATTTTAATCGCAGACGCTCGGTTCCGAATGTGATTGCTGAATTAAAAGAAAGTTTAGCTATTCCCGGAAACCGGAAAAAAATTGTAGAGTTTCATGATGAAAATTTCGGCATAGATGAATCCTGGCTGGGTGAGTTTGAAACGCTTTATCCTAAAGAGATCGGATTGCCTTTTAAGGTCCAGTATAACCCTAATCTGGTAAAATCGTCGACGATTGGACGACTGGTTAAAAGCGGCCTTCATCGCGCCAAATTCGGCATTGAGGCCGGGACGGATCAAATCAGAAATCAGATTTTCAAGCGGCCTGGGAAAAACAGCCAAATCATCAAACTCGCCCATGAGATCGCCAAATATGACGTTAAAATCCGCTACGATTTAATTTTGGATATTCCCTATGACACGGAAGATACCCTGAAAGAGACAATCGAACTTCTGACGGCATTACCGAAACCATTGCATTTTAATTTGTATTCTCTGCAATATTTTCCGGATTATCCGTTAACCCACAAGGCATTGGCCGACGGACATATTAAGGAAGAAGAAGCGCACCTTGATACATTGGCGCAGCGTTTGTTTCGAACCTGGGGATATGCACCCAAATTATTTCCCTTTACCAAAAGACAAATGCTGCAAAATATCATCTGGTTGATTGCGTTTGGGTACACTACCGATGCAATGGTCAAAGATGCCGTCTTACAAGATTCTGTGATTGCTAAAATTAAATTCATCTATTTGAATTTAAAATCGGTTTTCTGGGGCAAAATACGCGAAATTAAGAGAGTGATGAACAAAAGGATAGCTTAGGGGAAACCCTTGATTTCGGGTCCTTAGTCCTTGCTGCTGCTTATCCAATGGAGGTGAGTGATACGATTCCTGCGCTTGCCAATCAACGCTTTATTGGGTATAAAAAAGCATCTTATTCAATATTCACATGTGCACTGTTTTCTCGGGAACGCCAATAAGTCCGAAGTATACTCGGTATAAACGCTTCAAACCAAAGAGAGGTTGCCATGAAAAAAAAGTTGGTCATCGGTATGGCGGTGCTTCTTTTATTTTTGCCTGATATGACGCTGGCAGAAACGCCCAACCAGGTGGGCGGTTTCGTGCTGGATCAGGATATCAAAAAGTTTGAAGACCGGGTGATCATGGATACCGTCCTGCCGGTTCGCTATGCGGAAAATATTGAAGAGGTTGAAATCAAGTTTACCCAGGGCTTTAAAAGCGGGCTGATCGCTTATGGCACCTGCGAGCAACCGGGCCATATTGTCCGGATCAAGTTAAAATATGCGGATTCCAGCAAAAAGTTTTATAAAGACCTGCTCAAACGATTTAAGCAGCGATTCGGTGAGCCCGAGGAGTACCGGGGGGATCCCTTTAAAATTGTGGATGCCTGGAAATGGTCTTTTACGAATCAGCAAAACCAGAGCATCAGCCTCATTCTGCAGCACAACACAAAGGATGAGCAGGAAAAAATGGGCAATTCGGTAAAATTGACCAATACGACCCTGATCGAAAAAGATCTGCTATGTTACAAGCGCAAACAACTCGACTACCGCGAAAGACTTCGACAGCGGGAGTGGAAGTCTGTCAAGACGGAAGATAGCGGCTGGGAGCTTTTTATACCGCGCTAGGAGAGGGGCTTTGCATAATCGATGGAAAGAGATTGCCTGGTACGGCATGCGCTTTAAAATTCCCGCCGACTGGCAGCTCAGCCAAATCGGGATCCGTTATCTTGCCATCGAAGACGAAAACGGTCCGGTTATGGAAATCAAATGGGCCCCGGTCAAAGGTCATTTTTCCCATTCTACCCACCTCAAGCGATTAACCGCTCTTCAAAAAAAACAGCTCAGAAAATCGGTCAGGCCCGAGCCGCTTTCATCGGAATGGGCCCGGGCCCTGTCCGGCTTTAGGGCCAGTGAATTTTCCTGGCAATCGCCTTGGCAATCGCCTTCCACCGGTGGGCGCGGCGTGCTTTTGTATTGCCCGACATGCCGCCATGCCACCCTGGTTCAGTTCTTCCAGAAAAACGCCCTATCAGATCAGGCGGTGTCCACCCACATACTCGACTCGATTCGCGACCACCGCTCAGATGGCCAGATCCTGTGGTCGGCCTATGATATCAGGGCGCTGGTGCCGGAAACCTATCATTTGAAAAGCTATCGTTTCGATGCCGGTCAATATATGCTTGATTTTGCTGAAGGCAACCAGCATATTGTTTTATACCGTTGGTCCCTGGCGTCTGTTTTGCTGGACAAGCAGGATTTGGCGCAGTTTGCCAAAACGGTTGCCAGCTTCGGCCGGAGCGAACCAGTTGTTGGAACCACCGACGGGCACGACATGGTTGAGTGGAGCACTGCACCTGTGGCGGATTGGCAGCGGCAGCTTAGCCGTTTCAAGCGCAAGGCGTCATATGGCTGGTTGGGGATCTGGCATTTGCAGGCCAAAAATCGCATCCTGGGCGTCAAAGCTGAAGGCAAAAAGCCCCTCGATGCATCGGTATTGGAGCACGTCTGCAGCCACTATGAGATTATTTAAGAAAAAGCCGCAGGGCCCGACCATCAGCCGGGCAGAAGCCCTCAATCGCATCCCGTCTAAAAACCTTCAGATTCGACAAGAGCGGTTGGATAGCGGTGAGGTGGTTATTCATTATCCGGTCACGATACGTCCCTTTTTTGCCGGTTTGGTAAAGCGTTTTGGCGGGTCCGAGGCTCAAATCCAGATGCGAAAGCTACAGCTCGATGAGCTGGGGACTTCGGTCTGGTCCATGATTGATGGGAATTGTTCGGTGAGACAGCTGATCAGCATCTTTGCCACAACCCATCAGCTGGAGGCCCGGGAGGCTGAGGTTGCGGTTACGCAATTCTTACGGGAGCTTGGCAGGCGCGGTTTGATCGGCATGCGCTAACCGATCCCGGCGGAGGCTTCCGGCCGCGAAATTCTTAGAATCCTTGCAGGGCATCATCCATGGTGCCGACAATCGGCAGAAAAGAATCGAATCCGGCGATTTCAAAGACCTCCTTGACGTAATCCTGCATGTCACATAACAACATTTTGCCATCTTCGCGTTTTAGTGCCTTGGTTGCCTTGAGAATAACACGCAAACCGGCACTGGAAATGTAATCAAGATCTTTAAAATCGATGATCATATTTTTAGAACCATCATCGATGGCCTGAAATATCTTTTTTTCAAAGCCCTGGGATGTATTGGAATCAAGGCGTCCGTTAAGCTTATAAATGTTAATCCCGCCGTGGTTTTCTTCAATAATTTCCATTGACTGTCCTCCGTCCTAATTAACCTATAGTGAGCGTTTCAAATTTAATTATAAATCGATATTATGCTTTTGAATGAAAGGTCTTACCCGTTTTTATCTGAGCGCGTGCCAAAGAAGTCAATGCCAAACGCCGTCAATTAATGCCCGCCGCACCTTTATGCCGGCATCGAATTTAGATTCAGCCTTTCATCCGTTTTTTTGCGGGCTGGGAGTCCTGAATATGCTTCCTGAGCGTTAAAATGTTTTTATTCTTACAACGTTGATAGCAGACTTCATCCATCAGGTTTTTGGCCAGATGGATTCCCAGGCCGCCGATTTTGCATTCTTCAATGGTGCATCCCAGGTCCGGTTCTTCGACCTCAGTGGGATTGAACGGGATGCCGTCGTCTTCGATGCTGAACAGCAGTTCGTTATCCTGATGAGAGATTGTCACGTTAATTTGGTGAACTTTCTTGTCGCTATAACCGTAGGAAATGATATTGGTAAACAGCTCGTCCAGGGCCAGATTGGTTTCAAATATAAATTTGGAAGACAGCCCGATGGATTCGCCAAAGCCTTCCAGCTTCTGGCACAGGGTATCCAGCTCGGACAGCTTGTTTTTTAGTTTAAATGAAATTTTATTTTTGGCCATGAAGATTAACCTTTAAGGCAAAACGCCGTAATTGACGAACGTGCCCCATTGTAGCGCAAAAAAACTGATCTTGAAAACAATTTTTTTGGCGCCCTTTAAATGAGACTGACGCCCAGGTTAACCATGCATTCCCCGCACATGTCGCCGCGTCCGGCCAGGAACCGTTCCTCCCAGGAATCGATACTCTTGGCCACGGCCTTGAAGATGCGGGGCATGATATCGGGAAATTGCTGCAAGGCTTTGCTAAATTTTTCCCGTTCCATTACAAGGCAGAGGGTGTCCTCGGTGGCCTGCAGGGAAAAAAGCCGTCGCAATTCCCCCAACAGGGTCAGACCGCCGATAAACTCACCCACCTTGCAGTCTCTGATATCTCTGGCGTTGCCATTGTCTTCGCGTTGTAGGCTGGCTTTGCCATCAATAATGTAAAATGCCCGCCCATCATCTTCATGTTGCCTGAAGATATACTCGTTTTTCTTGAACTTTTCTCTGGTGCAAAGATAAGCAAAGATCTTTAATGTTTCAAGCGGCAGCCCTGAAAAAAAGTATGTTTGCCTCAAGATCTCCAGGTT
Organism: Desulfobacterales bacterium; assembly: GCA_050123865.1. GTDB lineage: Bacteria > Desulfobacterota > Desulfobacteria > Desulfobacterales > JAHEIW01 > JAHEIW01. The sequence continues at coordinate 4,777 of JASFGH010000351.1, forward strand.
TTCTTCCAACTCGCTGGACGGATTGGCTTCATTTCTTTCCGACAAGCTCATATAACATTCCTTTCCGTGACATCAGTTCGTCATATGTGCCGATTTCAAGAATTTTACCGGCTTTCATGACGGCCACCTGATCATAGTT
>JASFGH010000352.1:0-4901 GCA_050123865.1 Desulfobacterales bacterium
TCCTGGTGTCAAAAAGGTTAACGGGTTATCAGAGGCTTTACATTCTTCAAAGGTCAAATGTAACCGTTATTTTGTGTTTTTTGTTTAGTTTTTAGTAAACCGCAAGTGAGATGGCATGCGATCGTTAGAAGACGAAACACCAGTCACCAAACAATCAAAAAATCCCCTTGAGAAAACGAAGAATATTATCCTTATATCTGAAGATGTCATTATAGAAAACCAAAATGACCAGCAGCAGGATGATAAACAGACCAATTTGCTGGGCAACTTCACGGATTTTCAAATTAACCGGGCGCCCCTTGATCAGTTCAATAAGAAAGAAAAGTAGATGGCCCCCGTCCAAAATGGGTATGGGCACCAGATTAATGATGGCCAGATTGACGCTGATCAGGGCGATGAAGAATATCAGATTGCTGATACCGGCCTTGGCCTGGTCCCCGGCCATTTTGGCAATCATGATCGGGCCGCCGATCGTATCCGCAGATATGTCGCCGGTGATCAGCTTGCCGATGATAACCACCATTAATTCGACAATAGTATAGGTCTGTTTCAGACTTTCGGTCAACGCTTGAAAGAGATTCAATTCCCGGGTGTAGACATCACCCGAAGCGCTGATGCCGATAATATAGCGCTGAATATCCTCGCCGAATAGATTTTTGGCTGGAACCAATTCAGGTGTTACCCGAAAAACCTTGTCCGTGTCCGCTCGCCGAACCGCAATCTCAAGGGTTTTCCCGTTGCTGGCGCCGATGATTTCGGTCATATTCTCCCAGTTGGAAACAGCTACCCCATCAATGGCGGTAATCAGATCGCCTTCTTTTAAACCGGCAGCAAGCGCCGGAGAACCGTCTCTGACCTCTCCCACAGATGGCGTTAATATCATGGCGCCTGAAACCCAAAAAATACCGAAAAAGATGATGACCGCCAGCAGAATGTTAAAAATCGGCCCGGCAGCCACAATGCACATGCGTTTGAGGACGTGCTTATGGGTAAAGGAAACGGATAGATCTTGCGGTGATACCTCGGCATCCGGTTCTTCGCCAACCATCTTGACATAGCCGCCAAGAGGGATGGCTGAGATGCGATAGTCAGTTCGGCCTATTTTTTTCCCGATCAGCCGGGGCCCAAAGCCCAGAGAAAATTTTTCGACGCCGACGCCAAAGAGTCTGGCAATCAAAAAATGCCCGAATTCATGGAAGAAGATAAGAACCCCCAGAACAATGACAAACGACAATAATGTTATACCCATAATTTTGGTTATTGGTTATTGGTTATTGGTTATCAGTCGGTTGAATGACATGACAGATTTACAAACGACTGCGGGTTGCCTGACAAAAACGTCGGTTTACACATGTACCACGAGCTCGGCTGCTTTTTGGCGCGCCTCAAGATCGGCGGCAAAGATATCGGAAAGCTCCGGATTCGCGTGGACAGAATGCACTTCCATTACCATTTCGACAATCCTGGCAATAGCGCTAAATGAAATTTTATGATCTAAAAATGCGTTTACTGCAACTTCATTGGCCGCATTCAAAACCGCCGGCAGGGTTTTGCCCACCTTGCAGGCCTCAAACGCCAGGGCCAGACAGGGAAATTTAGCCAGATCCGGTTTTTGAAACGTCAGATCCTGCTGACCGGAAAAATCCGGCAAAGGTTGATGTAACGGCAATCGCTGCGGAAAAGACAAAGCATAGGCGATGGCCGATTTCATGTCCGGAATACCCAGCTGAGCCATCACGGCGCCGTCCTGATAGGCCACCATCGAATGAATGATACTCTGGGGATGGATGACCACCTCGATCTGGTCTTGTGATATGTCAAAAAGCGATTTGGCCTCCAGAACTTCCAATCCTTTGTTCATCAGGGTGGCAGAATCAATGGTAACCTTGGGCCCCATATCCCAGTTGGGATGATTTAAGGCCTGGGCCGTTGAGATATTACGAAATTGATCGAGCGGCAGGTCTAAAAACGGGCCGCCGGAGGCGGTGAGTAAGATTTGCGCTAAATCGGCTTTACGATGCCCCTGAAGGCACTGATAAATAGCGCTGTGTTCACTGTCCACCGGCAGGATCTGAACGTCCTTGCGGGCAGCGTTGCGGGTAACAATCTCCCCGGCCATTACTAGGGTTTCTTTGTTGGCCAGTGCGATGGTTTTGCCGGCTTCAATGGCCGCCAGGGTCGGCTTTAAGCCAGCAGCGCCAACCACTGCTGTCAGGACGATATCCACGCCGTCATAGCTGGCTGCGGCCTGGTAGCCTTCATCTCCGTAAAGGATTTCGGTTTTGCTGCCGGCCCCAAGCGCTTGCTTTAATCGCTGCGCGCTTTCGGCGTCGAAGACGATCGCCAGCTGGGGAGCAAACTGATTGATTTGTGCAGCCAGCAGATCCGTATTGGTTTTGGCCGCCAGCACATTGATCGTAAAATGCTGTGGAAACATCTCGACGATTTTAAGGGCATTACGACCAATGGACCCTGTAGAGCCCAGTATGGAGAGGTGCTTCATTTGTCTTTCTGTTTTCGATAATTCCTGATTTAAAATATAAACCGGATAAAAACATATGCCACCGGGGATGCGAACAAAAGGGCGTCAATACGATCCAGAATACCCCCGTGACCGGGCAATATATTGCTGGAGTCCTTGATCCCCGAAAACCGCTTCATCTCGGACTCAAACAGGTCTCCGATCTGACCGGCCGCTCCAACCGCTAAAAAAAATAAGATGCTCGCCGGCCAGGGCAGACCGGGAAAAAACAGGGCTTTACCGATGGCGCCCACCGCCAGATTGGCAGCCAGCCCGCCTGCTGATCCCTCAATGGTTTTTCCAGGACTGATGGCCGGGCTTAATTTATGCCGCCCCCAATAGGACCCAACATAATAGGCGCTGGTATCGCCGGCAAAAACAATGGCCATTAATAAAAAAATCCAGCTCATGCCGGAATCGCCTGCCCGAATAAGAATCAAAAAAGAAAGCAAAACCGGTATGTAAATGGTGCCCTGAAGCTGGCGGACAATCACCTTTAACACAGCTGGATCCGCTTTAAAATGAAACATCGACATCAGAGCAATCACTACCAGATTCAAAGCCACCAGGCTGATAATGAGCTCCGCACCCATCCAGTGCGCCGACCACACGATGGCAACGCCCAGCACATAGCCCCACCCGAGGATGAGGCCGGAAACACCGGCAAGCGCGGGATCCAGCACGATGCAATTGTATTCCCATAACGCCACAACTCCCGCGGCACTCACAAGCAAAGTGAAGGCCATCCCTCCAGTGTATACCAGAAAAATGAGAATAGGCAGTGCAATCAGCCCTGTGATCCAACGTTTAAGGTGCATCTTTTCCTTAGGTGTCAGGTGAAATCAACTGAATTAATAAAGCGCCAAATCTTGTGTATTATTCAATTGAACCATACCACTATACCCGGCCGAAACGGCGCTCCCGCCTTTGAAAGTCTTTCAAGATCTCGACAAACTCTTCTTTGCTGAAATCCGGCCAGTAGGTCGGCGTAACATAGATTTCAGCGTAGGCAATCTGCCACAGCAAAAAATTGCTGACGCGCATCTCTCCGCTCGTGCGAATCAACAGGTCCGGATCCGGCATATCTTTGGTATACAGATGCTCGGCTACGGTTTCAGCGTTTATCGCTTCCGGTACCAGCTCGGCGTTTTTTGCTTTACGGGCAATCTGCTGCGTCATGCGGACAATTTCCGCCCGGCTGCCGTAACTCAAGGCCAAATTCAGCTGCAGAGCGGAATTGTGGCGGGTTACATCAATGGTTTTGTGCAGTTGCTGCTGCACCTCGGCCGGCAGCCGCTCCATTTGCCCGATGACCGCCAGGCGGATGTCATTCTCAGCAAGTTCCTTCTGTTCGGATTTCAGGAATTTGATCAGGAGAGTCATGAGGGCTTTGACCTCTTTTTGAGGTCGCTGCCAGTTTTCGGTTGAAAAGGCATAGAGCGTTAGATAGGCAATGCCCAATTCACGGCAGGCACGCACAACCGTTCGAACCGCTTCTGCCCCCTTTTCATGTCCTTTAATGCGGGATAACAGATGCTTTTTGGCCCATCTTCCGTTGCCATCCATGATGATGGCGACGTGGGCGGGCAATTGCTGTTTATCAAGATCTTCGGAGCTGTCTGAGGCGGAACTAGAATTCAAGGATTTCTTTCTCTTTTTCTTGACAACAATCGTCGATGCGCTTGATGTGTTCATCGGTTATTTTTTGGACTTTTTCCTGGGATTTGAAGGCCTCATCCTCAGATATATCACCATCTTTTTTCAAGCTTTTGAGCAATTCATTGGCATCGCGCCGGGTGTTACGAACCGAAACCTTGTAGTCCTCGCCCATTTTGTAAACCACCTTAACCAGCTCCTTGCGACGTTCTTCGGTAAGGGGCGGTATGGAGATGCGGATGAGCTTGCCGTCATTGGCAGGTGTGAGCCCCAAGTCAGACTTTAAAAGCGCCTTTTCAATATCTTTGATCACCGATACATCCCATGGTTGGATCGTAATCAGGCGGCTTTCCGGTACGGCCAGCGTAGCCATTTGATTGAGCGGTGTCAGGGTACCGTAATAATCGACTTTAATACCGTCAAGTATGGATAGAGAGGCACGCCCTGTGCGGACCCGGTTAAGCTCTCTGCTGAGCGCCTCGACCGACTTGTTCATACTGTCTGTGGTTTCTTGGTAGATATCATCAATCATGACGATTCCTCGATGATGCCTGAAGGATAATTGTAAAGGTCGTTGCCATTGAAAAATTTATTATACCAAGAATGTATGGGCCACATCAACCCAATTGTGCCGGAAGGCCGGCGGATGATGTGGCCGGAAGGTTTTAAGAAATGCGTGTGCCGATATCCTCGCCACACACCACCGCTTTGATATTACCTTTGG
>JASFGH010000353.1:0-4897 GCA_050123865.1 Desulfobacterales bacterium
TCATGACGGGTTAATTTATCAGGCGATACCGGCAGGCACTGAGATCAAACCGTTTGTCGAGGCCCTTCAATTGGCAGCTTCGGGCACCGCTCAAAAAGATGACCTGATATCAGAAAAACTCTCAGCTATCGATCTGCCGATCCATATGGTTCTGTATGTGGCCTCTCAATGCACATTCTGTCCCCAGGCCGTGCGCCAGCTGTTACCGCTGCTGTCCGCCAACCCTCATATCAACCTAACGGTCATCGATGCAATGTCTTTTCCTGAACTGGCCGATAAAGACAACATTCAATCCGTACCGACCCTGATCCTGGAAGACCAATTTCGCTGGACAGGTACGTTTCAGATCGAAGAAATCGTTGAAATGATGGTAAAACGCGACCCCAGCGCCCTGGGGCCGCTTTCGCTTGAAATGATGCTCAAAGACGGAAAAGCCGGCCAGCTGGCAGAAATGATGCTCGCAAAAGCGCAGATTTTTCCAGCCTTCTATGCGCTGCTCATTCATCCAAAGTGGCCGGTCCGCCTGGGTGCGATGGTGGTCATGGATGAGCTTATTGAAAAGAATATAGATCTTGCCCTTCAGACTGCAGAAACATTGTGGCATCAATTTAACACTGCGGATGAGCAGGTCAAAGGTGATTTACTGTATATTTTCGGTGAAATGGCTCAAAAGGACTTTGCTCCTCGCCTAGAAGCTATCCTGCGGGGCCAATATGACAGCGCGATAAAAGAGGCTGCCGAGGAGGCTTTGGATAAAAGTACGGCAGCTAAGGATAGAAATCAAAATAGCAAAAAATAGAACCTAGGTTCCATAAAGAGCAAGCTCGTCGGTAAATGGCCGGCGAGCGTTTTTGTCTGAATTGGGCTTTTAAAATGATTACTCGGATTTCTTTTTAGAGTCTCCTGCCGTTGCAGCTTTGGTTTTGGCAGCACCTCGTTTGGTAGACTTCTTTTTGGTCTTTTTCTTGCCTCCGGATTCGACAACCACCAGTTCAATCAAGGACATGGGTGCCGCATCGCCGGCGCGGCGACCCAGCTTTACAATCCGTGTGTATCCTCCGGCTGAATGGCCAAATTTTTCGTTGGCTTCTTCAAACAATTTATGAACGACCTGCTTCTCCCTCACAATTGCAAGGGCCTGCCGTCGGGCATGCAAGTCACCCCGCTTGGCCAGTGTGATCAGGTGATCAGCCCAGCACCGTAATTCCTTGGCTTTGGCACCCGTGGTTCGAATACGCTCGTGTTTGAACAACGAGGTGACCATATTTCGAAACATCGCATTGCGATGACTCGTGGTTCGATTCAGTTTCAAACTGGCTTTTCGATGTCGCATATGGTCAATTACTCCTCTTCTTCCTGATCATCTTCGGGAGGCTCGAAACCTTCCAGTTTCAAGCCGAGTGTCAACCCCATTTCTGATAAGACTTCCTTAATTTCATTTAATGACTTGCGGCCAAAATTTTTCGTCTTGAGCATCTCCGCTTCTGTCTTGCTGACCAGCTGCCAGATCTTATTGATATCTGCATTCTTCAGACAATTGGCACTGCGCACGGATAATTCGAGCTCTTCCACACTGCGATACAAATTTTCATTAAATTTCGGCTTATCTCTACTTGAGGCGGTTTCCTCGGGCGGCGGTTCCATCTCTTCATCAAAATTGATAAAAACCGTCATCTGCTCTTTTAGAATCTTGGCGGCATAAGCGACGGCATCTTCCGGCATAATACTTCCATCCGTCCAAATCTCCATGGTCAGTTTGTCGTAATCGGTACGTTGACCGACCCGGGCATTGCCAACCACAAAATTGACACGCCTGATGGGTGAAAAAACCGCATCGATCGGTATGGTGCCGGCAGGTGACCCCTCGTCTTTATTCGCTTCGGCCAAAGAATACCCTTTGCCGTACTTTACAGTCATGGTCAAACGGAGATTCCCTTTTTTGTCCAGGGACGCAATGTGATGCTTAGGATTGAGCACTTCACACTTGCCGTCTTCGCTCAAAATATCGCCGGCGGTCACTTCACCTTCGCCCGAAGCCTCGAGTGTGACGGTTTTGGGTTCAGCATCCGAGATCTTAAACCGCACTTCCTTTAGATTTAAAATAATTTCAGATACGTCTTCCAGAACGCCGGGAATGACACTGAATTCGTGCATGACGCCATCAAATTTTACAGATGTAATCGCAGCACCATATAATGATGACAGTACGATCCGTCTTAATGAATTGCCGATGGTGATACCAAACCCCCTTTCCAGGGGTTCACAAACAAACTTGCCGTAAGATGGATTACTGGTAACCTGAACTCTTTCAGGCCTGATCATTTGCTGCCAGTTGACATACGTCAGGTCGTCGGATGACATTTTCTAATCTCCAAATCGAAAAGGGTTTTAGATGATCCAACCATAGTCGGGCTTGCCGACCATAAAGCTCTTTCTGGTACGCTTCTATTTGGAATAAAGCTCAACAACCAGCTGTTCTTGAATTGGCATGGTAAGGTCTTCGCGCACCGGGAATCCGGTGACCACACCTTTGTGCTTTTCTTTTTCAAGTTCCAGCCATTGGGGTATGCCCCTGCGGACGACGGCCTCTATTGAGTCTGAAATGGCCGCAATCTTTTTGCTTTTCTCTTTTACCTCAATTGAATCGCCCTTTTTAACCAAAAAAGACGGGATGTTGACTTTCTTTCCGTTGACCAGAAAATGGTTGTGTAATACGAATTGACGCCCCTGGGTGCGGGAATTAGCGAAACCAAGTCGATAGACGACATTATCGAGCCGGCGCTCCAGCAATACAAGCAAATTGGTACCGGTGACACCTCTTTGCGCTTCGGCTCTTTCAAAAAACAGGTGAAATTGTTTTTCAGAAAGCCCGTACATCCGTTTGACTTTCTGCTTTTCACGCAGCTGAATGCCGTAATCAGAAATTTTTCGGCCACGTCGTTCTCCATGCTCGCCGGGCGGATATGAGCGTCTGTCAAAGGCGCATTTATCCGAATAGCAACGATCACCTTTCAGATACAATTTAAGGTTTTCACGCCGGCAATGCCGACAAACTGAATCTTTATATCTTGACAAAAGATCCTCCCAATGTGGTTTTTGGTTATTGGTTTTTGGTTATTGGTTATTCGTTATTGGCTGATCGTTTTCGTATGATTTTCACTCAGAACTTTACCGTCTAAGAACGAATAACTATTAACAAATAAAAATCACACTCTTCGTCGCTTAGGTGGACGACACCCGTTGTGGGGGATGGGTGTTACGTCTTTGATCATGGTGACATTAAATCCGGTGGCCTGCAGGGCGCGCAAAGCGGATTCTCTACCGGGACCGGGCCCTTTAACATACACTTCTACGGTTTTCATACCATGTTCCATTGCCTTTTTGGCAGCATCTTCAGCGGCTAGCTGGGCAGCAAAGGGCGTGCTTTTTCGCGACCCCTTGAAGCCCTGAACACCGGCACTGGACCAGGAAACAACATTTCCGCCAGCGTCGGTAATGGTCACAATCGTATTGTTGAATGTCGATTGAATATGAACAACGCCACTGGCAATATTTTTCTTGACTCTTTTCTTGGTACGAATTTTTTTGGCCATCGATTTCGCCTCTTCAGTATTTTAAATATCTGGTGCCAATTGAGTAGTCGATTTGCGAAAGCAGGGTTTCAATTATTCAATAGGCCATAGATAACAGTCCGTTTTGAACAGGTTTATTTTTTCTGTTTAGCGGCGCCTTTCTTTTTGACAGCTGCCCGCTTTGGCCCCTTGCGCGTGCGGGCGTTGGTGCTCGTGCGCTGGCCGCGCACCGGCAAAGATTTGCGATGCCGCAATCCGCGATAACACCCCAGGTCCATCAGCCGCTTGATATTCATTGAGACTTCTGTACGCAGTTCTCCCTCAACTTTGTATTCGTTGTCAATTACCTTACGGATGCTGCTGACTTGATCTTCTGTCAGCTGATCGGTCTTGGTATCGATGTCGATCGCCAGTTTTTCCAGAATTCTCCGGGACGAGGACCTGCCGATGCCATAAATATAGGTCAAACCGATCTCAATGCGTTTATTCTTGGGTAAGTCAACACCTGCGATTCTTGCCAATTTGAATTCTCCTTTATCCTTGCCGCTGTTTATGCCGTTTGTTTTCGCAGATCACCCGCACAACCCCTTTACGACGGACAATTTTACATTTGGGGCATATTTTTTTAACTGATGCTTGAACCTTCATAAGTTAGCTCCTTATAAAACTGGGAATTGGATATCGGGTATTGGTACTTAGACTGGTTAATGCCGACACCATTATAAGTTTGGATCTCGATCCAAAACCCAATTCCCAGTTTTATTTTGATCGATAGGTGATCCGGCCACGTGTCAGGTCGTAAGGAGATAATTCAACAGTGACCTTATCACCAGGAAGTATCTTGATAAAATGCATCCGCATTTTACCCGAGATATGGGCCAATACCTGATGTTTATTCTCCAATTCAACCTTAAACATTGCATTGGGCAATGTTTCAAGGACAATACCTTCAACGACAATCGGTTCTTCTTTGGCCACAACAACTCCTGTTTTCGAATCTATAAACGGCTAATAGCGACCTTTTAATCGTGCACCGCCACCGCGCTTTAAAAATCCCTCATAATGACGGCTGAGCATATGGGACTCGATCTGGGCAACGGTATCGATCGCAACACCCACAACAATCAGTAAAGCCGTACCGCCAAAATAGAACGGAACGTCAAAGCGGGTTATTAAGATAGAGGGCAGCACGCAAACAGCCGACACATAAATCGCACCGCCCAGCGTGATGCGGGTTAACACCTTGTCAATGTAATCAGCAGTCCGTTTTCCCGGCCGTATGCCCGGAATGTATCCACCCTGTTTTTTCATATTTTCGGCAACAT
>JASFGH010000354.1:0-4891 GCA_050123865.1 Desulfobacterales bacterium
TCCAGACCATAATTGTGCACCGCCCGCAGGCCACCAAAGAAATGGGTCATATTTTCAACCCGTAACATGGACATGCGATACCTCTTCCTAAAACCTATCTTAGAAATCCGTCTAAGTGTCCAGGGCTGCGTTGTCCCGCGAATTGAAATACTCACGTACTGCGTGTGTACGCTCCGTTTTCAATTCACAGGACGCCTTGCCCTGAACCCTAATCCACTATTTTTAAGATAGGTTTAATTATTACCATTTTGTAAAAACAATTAGGAGTTACCCGTTATGGATTATTCGCTTTGGCTTTATCACAAAGGCATGCACTATTGCACCCATTTTAGTATCGAAGCATTAAACCATACAATCACCGGATTCGAATAACGAATAACCAATAACTCATTAACGCCTGATTGCGCCAATGGGCGCAATTGGGAAGATCTACTTTTTGGGCTGAACCAGCTGCCGGACATCAAACTCCTTAAAGGCAATCAGACCGGTTGGCCTGAAAATCATCACCAGGATCAGCAGCAACGGGATAATGATCCATTTGAAAATTTCCAGCGGTCGTAGGGCCTCACCGAGCAAACTGATACTGGTGGCACCCACAATGGCACCGTATACGGAGTTCAAGCCGCCAAAATAAACCATGGCCAGCACTTCGGCCAGCTTTTGAATACCAAACGTACTGGGATTGACATAGCGAAGCACATGGGCAAACAAACCGCCGGCAACGCCCGCCCAGAAAGCGGCAAACAAAAATGCCACAAATTTGGTGCGGCGGGTGTTCACCGTCATGGCATCTGCAGCCATCTCGTTGTCGCGCACCGCGTTGAGCGCTTTGCCGAGCGTGGAGCGCACAAAGTTATTGATCACCCAGATGCAGATCACCGTAATCAAAAAAACGGTCGGTAAATTGGCCCAATCCGGCTGGCTGCCCAATCCACGCGGCCCCCCGACGACCTCCAGGTTTTCAATTAAACTCTTAACGATAAACAAAAACGCCAGTGAAATAATGGCCAGATAATCGCCCCGGGTGCGAAAGGATGGTATCGCCACCATCATTGCGCCAACAGACGCTGTCAAACCGCCCAGAAAGAGCGCGATTGGGAAAAAGAAAGGCCCGATGGCCGGCGGCAGCACGGCTGCGCCAAAAAGTTTATCGTTAACAAAGAGCGAGACCGTAAAAACTGAGGTTGCATAAGCGCCCAGTGCCATAAACCCGGGATGAGAGCAGGAAAATTCGCCCATATAGCCGTTTATGACATTCAGGCTTAAGGTGACCATGACCGCAATTAAAGTCAGTTTGACCACCAGAACCCGATAGTCACTCATACCGGACCACAGGTGCAGTGCCAGATAAAGCAGTGCCAAGTGGATCAAAATGGAAAAAACCGTCGAAAAGTCGGCCAGAATAGCAGCCAGCCGATTTAATGCGGCCGCGCCGAAGCGCGCGATCAGGCCGATGGGAATCAGATAAATCAGCAAAAGATACAACGCCGCACCGGGAATCAACAGCGGCTTTTTAAGCATAATGATGAAGCCGAACAGGACCGGCGCTTTCGGCAATCCCAGGCCGCGGGCCAATGGGGTGCCGATGGCCATTTCAAGACCCACCGCAATCAGGGCTCCAATCAGCCAGCCGATGAGCGGAACCCGGGACACCCATGCCCTTAAGTTTAGCTTTGACAGTATTGAGGGAGATGACGATTTTTCGCTGGTTGCTTCCATATCCAATCCTTGTTTCTCGCAAATCTTAACTGTTGAAACGGTGGCAGCAGTCCCGACCGATCTTTTACAGCCTCAGGCGCGCGCTGTAAGCTTCCCCGAAGAACCCATGGGGTCTGAAAACCAGAATCAGCAACACAATCGAATAGGCAATCAGATCGCGCAGGGTCGATGGAAAAATCATGGCCACAAAAATTTCAATAAAGCCGAGCAAAAATCCGGCCAGAGTGGCTCCGATGATTGACCCCCGGCCCCCTAAAATGGCCGCGACAAAAGCTTTCCAGCCGATCAGGATCCCCATGTACGGATCCAGCACCGGATAGGCCACCCCGAAGAGAATGCCGGCGGCAGCGGCCAGTGCCGATCCCAGGGCGAATGTCATGGCCGCAATCTTGTTTAGGGGCACGCCCATCAACGGCACCACCACGTAATCAAACGCCATGGCGCGCATGGCCATCCCGTAACGCGTGTGGCGGATAAATTGGTGCAGGGCGGTGGCCAGCAGCAAAGAAACCACTACGATCATAATCTTTTTATTGGTCACGAAAACACCGCCCATATCATAGGTGACGGTGTTAATCAGGGATGGAAAACTAACGCGCTGGGCGCCGAGCAGGATCAGGTTCCCGGTCTCCAGGATGATACCGATCATCAATCCCGTAATGGCCGCCGACGCCCGCGGGGCATCCCGCAGTGGTCGGTAGCCGACCCGTTCAACGATCATTCCCACAAATGAGGTTAAGAACATGGAGAAAAGAATGGTCAATACCAGGATCAACCAGTTGGGCAGCGCAAAGGCACCCATGGCGGTGAGGGCAATCAGGGCTGAAGCCACCCCGAACCCGATGTAGGCGCCCACCATAAAAATATCGCCGTGGGCAAAGTTAAACAGCATCAGGATGCTGTAAACCATCGAATAACCCAGGGCGATAAGCGCATAAAAGCTTCCCCACTGCAATGCATTGATCAGGTTTTGCAACAGTACCATACGATACCCCTTGTTCTTCTAAAAAGGCGGGCTCAGGGCGCTAGGCCCTGGCCCGTCTTTTGTTACTACAGGTTCCCGGGTTCAAGGTTCGCCGTTCTGGGTTTGATTCCGATTGGAGGCTTTCAGCTGAAATAAACTACAGCTCCCCCCGGGCTTTATACCCTGAACATTGGAACCTCTGAACCTTGAACCGTTTACCGATGCTTTAGGGACAAACCGATTTGTAGAACTCGAATTCACCGGCATCGCTGATGCGGACCACCACGGCACATTTAACCGGATCGCCCTCTTCGGTGAATGTCATCTGGCCGGTGATACCATCAAAATCTTTGATTTTGGCCAGTTGTTCGCGCACTGCGGCACGATCCTTTTTGATGTCGCCGGTCAAACCGCCGGTGTTTTGGATCGCCTGCTGCAACAGGCGGATGCTGTCCCAGGTCAAGGCACCGACATCATCCGGCACGTACCCGTGGTTTTTATTGTAACGGTCAATGAATTCTTTGGTGGCACCGGTCGCGCCGGCGGCCGCATAATGGGTGCTGAAAAACAGCCCGTAGCAGTCTTTGCCGCAAAGCTTGACGGTCTCGGCCGAACCCCAGCTGTCACTGCCGACAATAGGCTTATCCCAGCCCAGTTGGTGGGCCTGTTGAACGATCAAAGCGACTTCGTTGTAGTACTGGGGTGTAAACAACACTTCGGCGTCCGAATTGATGATCTTGGTCAGCTGGGAACTGAAGTCGGTGTCTTTGGTGGTAAAGCTTTCAAAGGCCACTACCGAGCCGGGACCGTTATTTTTCTCCCAGGCCTCTTTGAAAAACTCGGCCAGACCTTTGGGGTAGTCGCTGGCGACATCATAGAGCACCGCCGCCTTGGTGAACCCGAATTCGTCCCGGATAAAATTTGCGGCCACCGGTCCCTGAAACGGATCGAGGAAACAGCCGCGGAACACATACGGTCGATCTTTGGTCGTATCCGGATTGGTCGACCAGGGGCTGACCATCGGTGTGCCGAGCTCATTGGCTTTACCACCGGCCGGCACCGCCTGCTTGGATGATTGCGGTCCGACAATCGCCAGGACTTCATCCTCGGTGATCATCTTGGTGGCCACTTTTACCGCCGATTCCGCTTTGGATTCATTGTCTTCGATGACCAGCTCGACTTTATATTTTTTGTCTCCAACCTGAAGCCCCCCGGCGGCATTGATGTCTTCCAGCCACATCTCGGCCGCAAACTTGGTACCCTCGCCCACTTTGGGGATGTCACCGGTAATGGGGGCATTAAGTCCGATCTTGATGGTTTCCGGCCCTTTCGGCCCGCAGGCATAAAACGACATAACCACAGCAATACACAGAATAATGCCGGCTAATAGAAATCCTTTTTTCATTGCAAACCTCCTTTTCCACTTCGATGAGTAATTTGGTTTAGGGATTACGACTAAGTGTGTTGGCAAGGTCCTAAAAATGATTGGGTCCATAACACATGGTGTTTTTTTTTTCAACTTTATTCCCACAAAAATGAGACTGTGTTCATGGCCCGGACGGCTGATAAGAAAAAGAGAAATACGCATCCGCCTCAAAAAATAATGAGCACCATGTCCGCAGCGGATATCCGCCGAATTTTAAAATAATTCTGTGCCTGAACGACATCGCTCAATCAAATAATAATTAGCATAATTTTGCAGATATCATAAAAAAATTAAAAATTATTTGACAGATTCAGCAATTTTTCCTAAATATTTTATGTTTCGGTGTTACCTTCACCCAGAGGAGGCACATGAACATCGATAAGACCAATCTGGCCATTATCAAGCATCTCCGCAACGGGCGGAAATCATACCAGAAGATTGCCCGCGAGCTCGCCTTATCTGAAAACACGATCCGAACCCGCGTTCAGAAATTAATCGAAGAAGGCATTCTGGACATCAACGGGGTGATCAATCCGGAATCCATGGATGGGCATCGCGTGGTGATCGTGGGGGTCAAGCTGCAAAGTATGGATCTGGTCAACAAAGGCAAAGAATTTAGCAAGCTGAAGGGCGTCGTTTCGGTCAGTGTGGTCACCGGACGTTTCGACCTGATTCTGATGGTTCTTTTGAAGTCGGGTTTCGGCTTGCTGGAATTTTATACCGAGGAAGTTTCCAGGATCAAGGATGTCCAATCCGTGGAAACCTTTGTAGTATACAAAAGC
>JASFGH010000355.1:0-4881 GCA_050123865.1 Desulfobacterales bacterium
CATGGGGCATGGCTCAGACCGGCATTCCATTTGGCGAAATCCAGGCCGTCAAAGACTGGATGGAGATTCAAGCCCCGGTTGGATCCCCTAAAAAAACACACCCGAAAAGACCGGTGCTGGGTTTTGCCTGTACCAAAAGAGAAGTCAGTGGACAACGGCTCTGGGGGTGGGTCCGCAAAACATTTCGGACGCCCGATCGGTTTTTTAAGCGTTTTTTTGTCGCCAACTACTGTCCCTTGATTTTCATTGAAAACAGCGGGCGCAACCGGACCCCGGACCAAATTCGCGTGGCTGAACGAAAGCCGTTACTGGAAATATGCGACCGGGCCCTTAGCCGCACCATCGAGTACTTCAAGCCGCGATACGTCGTGGGTGTCGGCAAGTTCGCAGAAAAACGCGCCAGAACCGCGCTGGGTCAACACAAGGTAAAAATCGGCATGATTGCCCACCCGTCTCCTGCCAACCCGCAGGCCAATCGCGGGTGGGAGCCGTTGATCGAAAGGCAGCTCGCTGAGCTGGGAATAAAGATCGGTTGAAATCTATGCTTAGATACATCACCACCCTTTTTTTACTGACCGGTATGCTGGGTTGCGCCACCGCCAACGTTTATTATCCCGGCAAAACATCGGCGAATCTCACATCAGCGGAACAGCAAGAAAAGGCCCAGGGTTACTGGGAAAACGTAAAACGGCTCGAGTGGGAATTGATGGCGCTGGGACCTGCAGTCGACCCGATAGAGGCCCGACGGGTGGCCGAAACCGCTATTCGTGAATCGGCGATTCTGGCCGAAGAATATCAGCTGGTTCGTCCGGCGGTGGCCCATAATCTGTTGATTACCATCGGCATCAAAGAGCGTGGGTTGTGCTATCAGTGGGCCGAAGATCTGATGAAACGCCTTGAGGCCCTGGAGCTAAAAAGTTTTCAGCTTCACTGGGCCGTGGCCTATCGCGGCAGCAACCTGCGCGAACACAACTGCGTGGTGATCACTGCTGCTGGGCAGCCCTTTTCTAAAGGCATCCTGTTCGATCCCTGGCGGCATTCGGGAAACCTTTACTGGACGCCGGTTATCAAAGACAGCTATCCGTGGGAGATCCTGCCGCCGACCCAATGGTAAAGGCTTAGGCTCAGATTGGGCGCTACGAATAAATTATCTCCGATTGCATTTTGAAACGCCACAAGAGGCACACGCATATGTCACAAGCAACAGACGATATGTTCGAGCGCATTCAGGCTGCCAAAAAACGTATCAGCGGCCAGGCACACGTCACCCCGGTCATGACCTCGCGCACACTCGACAGCAGAGTGGGCGCAACAATCTTTCTTAAATGCGAGAACTATCAGCGTGTGGGGGCCTTTAAATTCAGGGGGGCATACAACGCCATGGCCCGGCTTTCAGAGGCCGATCGGAAGCGAGGCGTGATTACACATTCTTCCGGAAATCACGCCCAGGCCATCGCCCTGGTCGGGCGGATACTGGGTGTGGAAACAACCATTGTCATGCCCCAGGATGCACCGGCCACCAAACGCGCCGCCACAGCGGCCTATGGGGCTACCATTGTCGAGTATGACCCCGACGAGACCACGCGCGAAGAAATCTCTTCTGATCTTAAAGCAAAGCACGGCTACAAGCTAATCCCCCCCTACGATCACATCGACATCGTTGCCGGCCAGGGAACCGCGGCATTAGAACTTCTTGATGAGGTCAAATCACTGGATATGCTATTGGTGCCATGCGGCGGCGGTGGTTTGCTCAGTGGCTCGGCCATCGCCGCAAAAGCTATGGTTCCCGCATGCCGGGTCATCGGCGTTGAACCGGAATTGGCCGACGACGCCACCCGCTCCTTTCAAACCGGCAAACTGCACACCGTCAAAAATCCGCCCACCATTGCCGATGGGACCCGCACGCCATCTCTGGGGAAAAAGGTGACCTTCCCGCTGGTCTTAAAATATGTGGATGATATGCAAACCGTCTCAGAAGCGGCAATTATCGAGGCCGTTCAATTCCTATTTTACCGCATGAAGCTGGTGGTTGAGCCCTCGGGCGCTCTGGGTGTGGCAGCGCTGTTATGCGGCAATAGAAAGCCGCAGGGCCGTGTGGGTGTTATCATCAGCGGCGGCAACATCGACGGCCCCACTATGAAGATGATTCTGAATACATAGGTACTGGGTTCTGCGTTCAGGATTCGGGGTTGAAGGAAAGGGACTGCGTTATTGCGAATGGCTGTCTCCTGATGAAGGCACATTAAAATCGGTTTTTCTGGATTGGCAATTCTACTGATGAAGTCTATATTTCAATCATGTCAATGGAGTTTGGCTGAGCACTTTGTTCAATTTGAATTATGCCTGCCCGGGATCTATTATTGCCATAATGATAAAATTGTACCAATTGTTTGACAAAATTAACATTTTCGGCGTCTGTGCCCATGAGTCTGACGCCAATTTTGAATATTCCAGATTGTTGTTTTGTGCAATAAATGAGTTCCCCTTTGACCTCATGAGTATTCAGTCCTATATCTACAAAGCTCAGTCGGATATGTTTTGATTGAATTTCACTGAAAGTTTGAATCTGGAGGCCATTTTGGCTTGCATTAAGGGCAACCGAAATGTGTTCAACTAAATCGTTGGTATTTGAATCCACAAATGAATATGAAATAGGGTCAAATACTTTTGTCCTTGGATATTTTCTTCTATCTGCTTTTTTCATACAATTTTTATCGGAGTTTCAATGAAAATCTTTAGGCTTAATGATGGGATTTACATTTTTTACCATCAGTGCCTTTCTTGGCGATGTGTTCTATTTTGCCGGTACTTTCGGGATGGGATTTGCGCTTATACCGGCCCGTCCTTTGCTCCTTTGCAATCAGAAAATCCTTCTGAGAACTAGAAAACAAGGGTAACATCAGGTTAAGATTCAGTTTCATTTCTCATCATTAAAATTCTACAAAATTCTAACGCTTTTTATACTATCCAAGATTGCATATTAGCTACACGAAATCCCCACTTTGGCTCAAGTTTAGATAGCGGCTATGAACCTATAATCGCAATAATTTGTATCTTACATCAACACATCTAACAAATTATTGGATTCTCCAAATTATCAAGGGAATTAAAAGCCGTCTGAGGAGCTGTCAACCTTCTAGATCTTTTTCCGAATCGATTACCTGGTTTAAACTTGGTACAAGAGGAGGTAGGTCGTCTCGAATGGTTTTCCAAATTGTGCTCAATTCGACGCCCCAGTATTCATGGACCGCAAAATTTCGCATATCGCCCATTACCTGCCAGGGGATATTCGGATATTTGGTAGAGATGTCATCAGGCACATGGCGGGCGGCTTCGCCAATGACAATAAAGTTACGAATAACTGCATCTATTGTTTTCTCATCCTTCTGAAAATCATCGAATTCCATCTGATCAACATAGTTCTGGATCTTTTTGATGGAATCAAGGATATCCGTAATTCGATACTTCCACAATTTACGCGACATTGACCGCCTCTGATAAAATATGTTCCCGCAATGCTGGGTGTATGGCACCCCTTTGAATCAAATCGACTTTTTGGACACCGATAATTTCCTCCAGTCGGTGCTGGATTTCAAATAAATGAAACAGACCGACATCGCGATCAAATTCGATCAGCAGGTCGATATCGCTTTGTGGTGTGGACTCATCTCTGGCGAGAGAGCCAAAAACGGCGAGTGAAACCACTCCCATTTTTTGCAGTTCGTCACGATGAGCCGCAAGCTTTTTTTCAAGTTCTTTTTTTGTCAAAAAATACTCCCGCAAATCAAATTGTGTCAAGACGATCGTTTGTCAAAACTATAACTTATATGAAATAGACCGTCAATTCGAAATCTGAACTTAGCTTTTACGTCCGGTTTGGCGTTTTCCAGTCAGAATCCTTAAAATTTCCGGGTTTCACAGATTTTGTGAGCATAGCCAGAATCTAAACTTCAGCCAAACTGTGGAATGCGTAATCTAATATGAAACTGCAGATATTAACGAAGGTT
This sequence comes from Desulfobacterales bacterium, assembly GCA_050123865.1. GTDB lineage: Bacteria > Desulfobacterota > Desulfobacteria > Desulfobacterales > JAHEIW01 > JAHEIW01. The sequence goes on from JASFGH010000355.1 coordinate 4,008, forward strand.
CTATAATTTTTTAAAGTGTCTTTCTACTTGGTAATCCGGCCAGCCTTTTTCTTCTGCAGCTATATGAAATATCTCATATTCGCTTTTGCCGGTTATTTGTTTTAACTTCCACAAGTATTCTTGAGCGTTAGTGCTTTGTTTTTAATTAAATTGCGCCTGCTTGCCCATAGATAAACTATCAGCATAGCCAACAAAAAGTGTATTAAAGAGAGGATTGCAGGTTCAAACAAGAAATCTGTAAAATCATAAAATAATGCTATCAAAAACCATAAGATAAAGCCGTTCGAAACTTTAAAAGAGAAAACCCTGTATATTTATTTACCACTCCTAACTGGCAAGACTCTTGTAGGTCCGGAATAAGACTGACGAAGCCAATATTCCTGGCCATATGTGAAATTGAAGCGGGCTGCCTTATATTCTCGAGTATCTGAGGCCCAAAGGCTTTGGGCAGACGTTTCTATTAGTTTAATTATATGGTAGCCACGCTTATTTTGAACTTTAGGGTGGAAGAGACTGGCGAGTTCAGTCAAGTTTGGCATTCGCCAGTCTGTATGGCCGCCTCCGCTGTAATTTTGGCAATAAGAACGAGCGTCTTTCCAGTTTATGGGGTCTCCATTGTCGGTTGCTGCCCACATCAAACCTGTTTTGGTATCGGTAATCGTACCATCACCGTTGTCCACATATCGGTCTGAAGCCATGGCAGGTATAACAATCAAACCTATAAATACGAAGACACCAGCAACTATAATATTTTTTTGAGACAATGAAATTTTTGAGTCAGCGCTCATCCCGATATCTTTTGATTAGAACAAAATTTATAAAATTAAGATATATTGAGAATATCCATACTTTGGCTATTTTTAAAGTATAAAAG
>JASFGH010000356.1:0-4871 GCA_050123865.1 Desulfobacterales bacterium
GTCGACAAGCAGATGGATTTCTGGCCCGCTTCCCAATTGAGCATCCAGACGGTCAAAACCAATTTCTGGCCTTTCTTCGCTCTGGCAGCCATTGCCAGCATCATCGGCAGCATCGGTGCGCTTGCCGTCGGTATTGGCATTGTTCTGACCATACCCATTCAGATCTGTATTTTGGCGGTTGCCTATCAGGCAATATTTGACGATACGAAGATCTCATCCACAACCGACTCTGCTGCCGAAGAATCGTTTTAAAGCTCCGCTCTCGGTTGTTTCACCGCTGTCGGATTATTACCCGGGTTTTATAAAAAAACCGCTATTGGGACCTCTAATGTATTTAAAAATACTGTACGACTTTTGCACTATCTTTGTGGGGCGTGACTCTATATGCCGTCTTGAATTTTGCCAAATCGTGTATAGTTTAGCGTTAACCAAAAAATTATGATTGAGTGATAATGGAGGACTTTATTATGAAAGAGAAGCGGAGTATACATTTAAAGGTCCAGGAAATGTGTGATTGTTATGCCACGGCAGACCCGCTAAAGGAAATGTCTGATATTAAGGGAGACGACGATCAGGGCCAAGCTGCGGAAAAATGGCTGGCCTTGGCCGCGTTGCATGGCGTCAACAATAACGCCAAAGAGATTTCCATCAGGCGCTTAAAGGATGGGAAGATTAAGGTGACCGCCCAATACCGTGAATCCGAATTGCCATCGCCGGGATCAAAAATTGGCAAAAAGATTATGAGCGCCGTGCGCGAAATCACCCATATCGAAAGCGGTAAGGGCAAATCCCCCCTGGCATTGGGTATTCGTAATGACAGCATCGAGCTCAAGATAAAAATGAAATCCAAAGAAAAAGGCGAACGGGTGACCCTGGCCTTCCCGGGATAAAGGATGAAACACACTTTTTTGCTTAAAGTGGACGCTGTCATCAATCTTATCCTGGGTATCCTGCTCATGGCGTTTCCAGCAGGCCTGGTAAAGGCCCTGGGAATACCGATGGAAGTTCCCGCCTTTTACGCAACGATTCTAGGTGCCGTGCTTTTCGGTATCGGGCTGGCCCTGCTGATGGAATGCTATAGGAGATCCAGCCGCTTTAGCGGCTTAGGCCTGGGGGGCGCCATTGCCATTAATCTTTGCGGCGGATGCGCTCTGGCCATCTGGCTTTCATCCGATACACTAAGCCTGCCTTTGAGAGGAGAAATAGCGCTCTGGTTTCTGGTTCTGATTCTGATTGGCCTGAGCCTGCTCGAAGGTTTTGCGCATCTGCGAAAGGATACAACCGACAATACATAGGTCATGGCTCAAAACAAAAAAGAGCAGGCATTAATTGACCGGATCATCGCGCGCCACGGGGGAATGGACCTCTGGTCTGCAGTAGAAACGATAATCATGCATGCCAAAACCGGCGGGGTGGCGTTGCCGCTGCGCTGTAAATTCGGCGCATTCAAGGATTATCAGGCCCATATCCGTGCCCATGAGCCGCATGTCCGGATTACGCCGCACCCGCGGGCAGGGATGCGGGGCATATTTTCCGGAGATACAGTCCGCATCGAAACCGATAATGGAGATCCCGTTCAGGAGCGCCATAATGCCCATAGTGCATTCAGCAATCTGCGTCACAAAATCTGGTGGGACCATCTGGATGCCCTTCATTTTGCCGGCTACGCCCTGTGGAACTATTTGACAGCCCCCTTCCTGCTGTGCCGGCCGGAGATCCAACTAAAAGAGTTACCGCCCTGGCAAGAAAACAACGAGTCCTGGCAACGACTACAGGCCACCTTCCCGCCCGATTTATTAACCCACTCTCCGGAGCAAACATTTTATTTCGACGCCGATGGATTACTCAAACGCCACGATTATACCGCCCTGGTTTTTGGAAATTTTGCAAAAGCCGCCCATTACAGCCGGGGTCACAAGGAAGTGAACGGTATACCATTTCCAACACGCCGGCGGGTATTTCCACGCCAAAAAGACGGATCGCCACTGCGCCTTGTCACCCTGGTGAGCATCGATATTGAAACGATTGAAGTTGAAATGAAATCGAATAGTGAATCCTATTAATCCTGTCAGAAAAAAAAAGATCGCTCAGATAAAAACAATACATAAGGCCTATGCTGGTGCCATGCTGTGGATACTGATCTTAGGAGGCTGCGCCGCTGTCCAGCGGGAAAAGATACCGGCAGAAAGCATTGTCCCGGAAACAAAACGGCATTTAGAGCTTTATGCAGACTTTGTCAAAGAAAATATAGCTGAAATTAATGCCCATTATTCAACAACCTATGTTCCCTATGCGTTTATTGTCGACATAGATGACGGCAGCACCGCGATCCAGGATTTAATCGATCCCGCATCGGTGGCGCGTATCAATGCGGTGCTCAGAACAGATGCCGCCTCAAGATACCCATATAAAGCTAGGCGTATCTATCAATATATCCTTAGCCGCTATGATTACGATATAGATCCACACCAATGGCAATCGGTGGAAGAGACCATCCGGACCCAAAAAGGCGATTGCAAGAGTCTATCCCTACTGTTGATGTCGCTTCTGACGTCTGCTGGTCTTGACGCCTACGCCGGTATCTCCAACGGCCATATGTGGGTGGTGGCCAACGAAAATAACCGCTGGCAGGTGTTGGATCTGGATCAGAATCCTGCCAGAAGAAAAATTTACAGCATCCCGGGTTTTTACGATGACCCGCTGTACAAGATCTATCCGGATCGTTCTGAAAAAAGGAAACGGGTGAATTGAGGCGTCAAGAGAGTTATCTTGGTTTGGTCGCTACACGAATCATCAGTCCCGCCTTGGCGGGATGCAAACTCATGCAAAAGGGGAAAGGAAGGCAAATAAGGAAAATCTTATGGGCAATTTTGCAAACAAAACCATCATCATTACCGGTGCCAGCCGTGGCATCGGGCGGGCCATGGCCGTGCGGTTTGCCCACGATGGCGCCAATATAGTCATTGCCGCCAAATCGGACCGGCCGCACCCAAAATTAAAAGGAACGATTTATACGGTGGCCGAAGAAGTTGTAGCGGTCGGTGGCAAAGCCCTGCCCGTCAAGCTCGATGTGCGCAGCGAAGATCAGGTGGCGAATATGATGCAGGTGGCGGCTGATGAATTCGGCGGCATCGATGCCCTGGTTAACAACGCCGGTGCCATCAGCCTCACAACGGTGGAAAAAACGCCGATTAAACGCTATGACTTGATGCAAAGCATCAATTCACGCGCGGTATTTATCTGTGCGCATGCGGCTTTACCCTTTTTGAAGGCATCCGCGAACCCGCATATCCTGAGTTTATCTCCTCCGCTCAATCTGGATATTAAATGGCTTAAAAATCATGCGCCCTACACGCTGTCAAAATACGGCATGACACTGCTCAGCCTGGGGATGGCGGCAGAATTTGAATCCTATGGCATAGCGGTCAATTGTTTATGGCCCCGCACGGCAATCGCGACGGCGGCCATTGAATTTGTGGTGGGCAATCGGGACCTTTTCCACAATTGCCGCACGCCGGATATCATGGCCGACGCCGCCTATGAAATACTGTCGACTGATAATTGCCAGCTCAACGGGCAATCGCTGATAGACGATCAGCTCCTGCTGGCCCGCGGCTACACGGATCTGAAGCGATATGCAGTAAACCCGGACAATGCCGATCAGCTGCTGCCCGACTTCTTTCTGGATTGATGAGCGGTTTTTTTAGACAGGATCTACAGGATCATCAAGATTACTTTTGGCCGTTCTCCGGAAGAGAACGGTCAAACCCTATCGCCTGCTACGCGCATTGCGAGGTTTTAAAAAGAAAATTAATCCTTTAAGGGGACGGGGAGTTTTTCCAATTAACCCCTCATAATAGCGGAATCAATTATCAGTCCCGCCTATGGCGGGATTTGAATGGTTTAGGGAGCGTTGCGAAAGAACAGCCATAACCCTAAAGCGACGGAAGGGCGAAAATTTGATTTTATCTCTATCCCATTATTTTATATTTGAATTCTGTTCTTTCGCTACACTGCCTTAATCATGAGTTTGCACGATGAAGTCGCTGATATTTCATTCCGCGATCAATTTAAGAAAAACTCCCCTCAAATAATTACAAAACCAAAGAAGGTAAACATGAAATCAGACAACATCGAAGTCATTCGCTGGTCTGAAAAAACTGCACCGGATGAGGCCTTGCTACGCAGTATGCTGGCCGATGAGGATTTAAACCCCTATGTTTGGTCCAATGGACCCGGAGATGTCTACGGCGCCCATGATCATTCCTATTACAAAGTCATTTATGTCATTCGCGGGTCTATCACTTTCGGGCTGCCCGATGAGGGGGACAAGGTCACTTTAAACAGCGGTGATCGCTTGGAACTGCCGGCCGGTGTGCGACACAACGCCGTTGTTGGGCCCGAGGGTGTCGCTTGTCTTGAAGCCCATCGATAGATTACCCAAGAAAAAAAATTTATGTCAATTCATATGAAACCAGTTGAACCATCGCGATCAAATGGGGCTCGACCTGTTAAAAAAAATATCCATTATGAAAGATTTTTTGAAGCGCGGTATTGTAAAAACACAAAACGGCCAAATGTCTACAACCATCAAGCCCTGATGAGAAGGAGCTAAAATGAGCGAAATCAAAGTAATCCGAAATCCCAGCAAAGAGCAGCTGGAAGAACTGGGTGTCAGTGACTGGCCCATCTGGACCAAAGAATCATCAGAATTTCCGTGGTCATATGATGAATCCGAAACCTGCTATTTTCTGGAAGGTGACGTTGTCGTCACGCCCGAAGGACAGGAACCGGTGGAGGTCGGCAAAGGGGATCTGGTGACTTTTCCGACCGGCATGTCATGCACCTGGAAAATCCGCAAGGATGTTAAA
>JASFGH010000357.1:0-4862 GCA_050123865.1 Desulfobacterales bacterium
CCATCTGCTTTAAAGCCCGCCGCATGGCAGCCCGCCTCAAAAGATTCCTACGCTCTGAAACCTGATTTATCCCGTCCAACCTTTTTGGATCGCTCCGTTTTCCAGCTTTTCCAATATTTCATTAAGGGGACGTTGTTGATTAGTTGCGCAATTAATCTTCAAATATTCTGAGTTTCATGTTTGAAGCAATCTTTTCTCCTCTTGCAACAGCCCGGCTCACACCCGATTTACTCATTTTTAATCGGCGGGCAACTTCGGTGCCGGCCATCTCCAATTCACTGATTGCCCAGAAACAAAGCACGCTTCTTGCTTCTACTCGTAGACGCTTTCTCACAGTGCTCAAAATTTCATGGGGCTTCAAATCAAAAACCTGGGCCACCCGGTCAACGGCCTTATCAAAGTCGAATTCCTGCAGTTGAATACGATAGCGTCGCTCCAAGCGTTCATTTTGCTCCTTTAAGACCGTCTCAACAAAATCACTTTCTCCTAATATTCGTTCATCCCCTGTAATGTGTATGTTCCGGTCACGATAGGATTTCAGGGCTGCCCAACCTCCCGCCGTTCGGATGAGTCCACCGCCAGTCAGATCCGGTCTTTTTCCAGTTTTGATGCCCTTTTTTAAAAAATCGCGGTAATGCTTGCGTGCTGCTGGCACAACTTTGCCGAATAGTCTCAAAACATAATCAACATCCTGCCAATCATTACGATGAATACCCAGCAAAACACTATGACCACAATAGCTATATTGATCGAGTTGATGCATTGAATTGACCAAATCTGCGCGCAATGGATTCAGATGAATGTAGCGCACAAGTTCCAATAGATAAGTGTCTTCCTGGCACAAAATGGATTTGTAGCGATTTTGAAACAGGTGTCCTGCTCTTTTGTGGCGAAGGTTGAAGGTAATGGCATATCCGGTTAGCAATCGGCGCATTAATGTTGAAATTGGTACGTTGCCTGTTTTCAAGAGCAGGTGGAAATGGTTGTTGAGCAAAGCCCAGGCATAGCATGGAGTCTGTGTTTCTAAGAGCACCCGACCCAGCCGTTCAAGGAATCCTTTTTTATCCCTATCATCGATAAAGATGTTACAGCGTTCGATGCCGCGGCAGATGATGTGCTGAAGCGCACCGGGTGCATCTATGCGGGCTTTTCTTGGCATATGTTTTATGTACCATAATAATTTTAAAAAGTAACGCAACAAATCAACAACGTCCCCTCTGTGCCTTTATGCAGACTGAAGCGATCACGCTGAAATAACCAAGCTGACCGATCCTTCAATACCCGCCACTAGGTAATAATTGCTTTATCTTTCAGAGGCTACTCGCCATATATTGCAAAATATTTAATACTCTCTAAAATATTTTTATAGCTATTCACAAAGCGGATCAACCATCATTGAGCAAGCACAATAGTTTTTTACTAATTGATATTATTATAAATTCATTTCTTAGCACCACGACCACCCATTCCAATTCCGGATCTATTCAAATTCTTAGATTTACCCTTCTATAACGCATTAAAAGCTTATTTCCAGATTCTTTTTTTAAAAATATCAAATATTTTCAGATTGTTGCCATACTGTCGCTAAAGAATGACCAATTCTGGCATTGAATTTGCTCATAAGGCATCGCAGGAGATTAGACCTATGAAAAAGAATGCTGGATTTACAATGCTTGAGTTAATGATTGTCATCGCCATTATGGCCATTGGCGCTGCGATTGCGATCCCCAATATGATCCAATGGCGAAGTGAGTCAAATCTCAGGGGCAGCGCGAACAACCTGCGCGCAGACCTGAATATGGCCAAGATGCTGGCTGTGCGTGAAAATGCTCTTGTGGTCGTCCAATTTTTTGGAAACCGCTACCAAATCTTTGTAGACAATGGGTCTAGTTCAGGAGACTGGGATTGGCAGCCGGCGGATGAGCGCAGGTTTAGAAACCGAGACATGCGGCCAGGTGTTTTCATCGACTTGGCGAGCACCACCTTTGCGGGTGGTTGCACTGCGGGTAAGTGCACGCGTTTCAATGAAAGAGGCCTGCCCGATCAATTGGGAACCGTTGTGCTCGTTTCTTCTGACGGTCGGCAAAATCAGATCGGCATCAACCGAATGGGTCGTGTCGATCTTCAGTAAGCATGTGGAGCTAAATATGAATTTGAAGCAATACAAACAAACGCCATTAAGAGCAAACCATGGCTTTACCCTGATTGAAGTGCTGATTGCCGTTGTCATTTTTTCAGTTGGCATATTGGCCGTGGCTTCCTTGCAACTGGTCAATACCAAAAATAATACCACCGCCAATATCATGACCCAGGCGACCATGCTGGCCCGTTCTCAGGTGGAGCAACTTGAAAACAGCGATATTACCACATCAGCCGATTTGACTCTGGGCAATCATATCGATCCCAATAATCCAATTGATGAAAACGGTGCAGCAGGCGGCATTTACACACGATCCTGGACGGTCAGTGCCGGCACCGGGCCCACATCCCGCGAAATCGAGGTGGCGGTGAATTGGAACCGACGCGGACAAAATCGCAGTGTGGTGCTCACAACGATTACTAGAGGAAATTAAATATGATTCTTCAAACGTCACACTCGAACAAATCCCGGAATGTTGCAGGGTCTAGCATTGCCGGCTTCACACTCATCGAACTGATGATTGCGCTTGCCATCTCATCAATCGTGTCGGCGGCTATCTATAGTGTGTACACCGGTCTGATTAGATCTTACACCGTCCAAAATGTAGCGGCCGATATCCAGCAGAATGTGCGCGCCGGGATCGGTTATATGGCCGAAGACATCATGATGGCAGGTCTGAATCCGGCAAAAGGGATTGGTTTTGGATTTGTCGAGGCCAGTTCCACTAAACTTCGCTTCACCTTAGATCGCAATTTGAACGGTAGCGTAGACGAAACAGATTCGGAGCAAATCACCTTTGCATACGATGCCGGTACCCGCAGGCTCAACCACATTTTATATGAAGGCACGGGAAGTCAAGATCAGGAGATCTTTTTCGACAATGTCCAAAACCTGACCTTTACCTACCTGGATGAAAGCGGCGCAGTGACGGCCACGCTTGCCGATATTCGCATGGTCGACATTGCTTTTACGATCCAGGCGCCGGCTGGCCGGGAGGGAATGGTGAATCGTACGTATACCACACGGGTCAAGTGTCGCAATATCGGCCTTTGATATAGGAGTTCAATAAATGAGAACACAACTAAACTTTATCAAAAATTCAACTTCCATCCTGAAAAATGAAGATGGCGCGGTTCTGGTGGCTGCCATTTTAATCCTGGTTTTATTGACGATCGTCGGTATCGTATCGACCACTATCAGCAATACCGAAATAAATACGGCCTTTAACGAGATCATTTATCAGCAAAATTTATATCGGGCAGAAGGGGCCACCATCGAGGCTGTTGACCTTCTGGATGGAATCGCCGATCCCAAATCCAGCCCACCCTCCTGGCTGGAACCGGACCTCGACCAGATAACAGATGCCGATATTAATGATCACACCTTTTGGCAATCCGGTCTCAGCGGAACAATGCCGCAAGCCTCTTCAACATTAGACGACACCAGCTTTGTCGTGGTTTCTGAAGGGCTTGTCAGCGGTACTTCTCTGGGAATGGGAAGCGCAAAGGTGCATTCGTATTCGGTTTTTGGACGCAGCGCACCACCCAACAGGGGCGCAACAATCATTGAAATCGGCTATTTAAAGGCATTTTAGCAAAGAGGTGAAAAATATGCAAAACCAACTAAAAAATACCATCTATTGTTTGCTGGTCATATTCATGGGACTTGCGATTTGTCCGGCAGTTTTTGCCGAGACACCAGATTACCCGGATGAATGCAGCACCACCGATTATTATGATGTGGCGCTCAACAGCAGCACAGACGGATATATTGAACCCAAAGATAAGGATGTCTTTCGGATATATGTGCCGTCAGCCGGAACATTGACGATCTATTCGACCTCGACCCTGCCGATGGATCCCAAGGGCAAACTCATGAAATCCGGCTGCAAAAAAATTGCCGAACATAATGACATCGACAAAGATGCATCCCCCCCCAACTATAATTTCCAAATCGTAAAAGATGTGCCCTCCGGTGAATATTGGATCGAAGTAAAGCATGATAGCGATAAGGGACAAGGTGATTATACCCTCTATGTGGATTTCGACGCCGTGACAGCCCATACCATTACGGCCGCCAACGGTGCCGGCGGCAACATATCACCAATTGGGTCGGTGAGCGTTCCGCACAACGGCAGCCAGGCCTTTACGATTACACCAGATGCCTGCTACAGCGTGCAGGATGTCCTGGTGGATGGGGTCTCGGTGGGGGCGGTCACATCCTATGTTTTTAACAATGTGACTTCCGATCGTACCATATCCGTCCATTTTGCCGCGTTCGCCGCCTATACCATCACCGCCAATGCCGGCCCCAACGGCAGCATCGGGCCCGCCGGAGCGGTCAGTGTCGGCTGCGGTGCGGACCAGAGCTTCAGTATCACGCCGGATACCGGTTATGAGGTGCTGGATGTGCAGATCGACGGGGTTTCCTATGGACCGATACCTTCTTATACATTTTCGAGCGTCACCCAGGATCACAGCATCAGCGCCACCTTTAAGGTGATCGGCGGTTTTGTCATTCATACATATAGCGGTTTCAACGGCAGCATTTCACCGCCCGGTCCGGTCAGCGTGCCGCCCGGCGGCAGCCAGAGCTTTGCCATCACCCCGCAGCCCGGATATCAGGTCGCTGAAGTGTGGGTGGATGGCGTTTCCCAGGGGACCATTAGTGCCTACACGTTCAACGCCGTCGATGCGGATCATACCATTGAAGCCCAATTTAC
>JASFGH010000358.1:0-4860 GCA_050123865.1 Desulfobacterales bacterium
GCCTGAAAAATCCGGGCGGCGTTTTCGATGCCAACGGTCTCATCAATCGGTGAATGCAACACCAGCAGTGCCCGGTTTAAGTTTTTCAGGACGTCTTTCATATTGACCAACTGCAGATCGTCTAGAAACTGCTTCTTTAGCTTAAAGGTTCTGCCCGCCAGGCTGACTTCGGCTTCGCCACGGTTTTGAATGATCTGGGTGGCGTTGCCAAGGGCCTGGGTCACATGCCGGGGGTCGGCCGGAGCGGCAATCGTGACGACTGCCCTGGAGGAGGGAATGCGCCGGGCAGCTTGCAGCACGGCAGCACCGCCAAATGAATGGCCAATTAATATGTCAGGCGCTCGATAGTGCGCTTGCAAAAATTCAGCGGCATCGATCAGATCTTCAACGTTTGAGGAAAAATTGGTATCGGCAAATTCCCCTTCACTTTCTCCGAGTCCCGTGAAATCGAAGCGCATCACAGCAATGCCTTCTTGGTTTAAGGCCCGGGTGATATGGGCGATGGCTTTGATGTTTTTTGAGCAGGTAAAGCAATGCGCGAACAGGGCGTAAGCCGCCGGTTTGCCGGCCACCGGCAAATCGAGCCGGGCCGCAAGAACCTGGCCGTCTTTGTTTTCAAATTCGAGTTTTTTCAATTTCATATGTGTTCCTTTTTTTTATTTAATTTATTTTTTTTCAATTGGCACGAAATCGACAATGGCCGGTGGCTGCAGGCTCTGATCTTCAAGCATTTTCAAGGCGGCTTTGATGACCGCATGCTGTCTTGCAGGGTCATTGGGCGCATCCAGTGGATACCCATGACGAAAAGGAACAGCTAAAGCACGCGGCGGCCGGATTTTTTCAGTCACCTGGCGTAAAGATTGAATGACAACGGTGGCAATACCGTGGCGCTCGAGACGGGTTGCGATTAGACACACGGTCTGATTGCAGATCGGTCAAACCGGAACCAGCAGCGCAACGTCAACAGCATCCGTTTTGAGGAGATTTACAACCCCCGGTAGCGTTTTTTTCATCAAGCGCCCCGGCGCGGTAATTGACCCCATAAATGATAAATGGCGGTGGTTTATCGAACCGATGCGCTCCTTTTTTTCTAGTTCCCGTACCCGATCAATGGGGAACGTCAGATTGGGGTCCTGCCTGACCCCAAAATGATCAAATAGATCGCTGCGGTGCGCGTCGATTAGGGTGGAGACATCTACATCTGATGGAATTTCACGAAAACTGCAGTCTCCGCCGCGAATCGACTTATCAAACGGCTCTTGATCCGGCAAGATTAAACCTGCAGTGGAAATCAGCACCAGACGACAGTCTTTTAAAGGCCTTTGCAGCGGTGCCCACGGAACCCGTCCGATGCGCCGCCATGGGTAGGCTTTTAAAAAAAGTCGATATTTAATAGGAAACTCACTCAGATCGCCCAATTCAGATGGCCCTCGTTCAAAATCAAGTTTGTTTGTTATCGAAGTCGATTTGGCCAGGCACCTTTATTGGAATTGACCTAGATCATTTTTAATCATGCTGTTTCTAAATAATCTTGCTTGCGCAAATACCGCTTTTAAGGTACCTGAAGAGTTGCGTTTTACCACGTCTGTCATCTGTGATCGAGTTTGGCATTAAATCAAATGCAATTCAATTCTATTTTGCACAGGATATCATTTTTTCTTTTTAATGAATTTTATTCATTATATTAATGGCTTGACATTCGATAGCCCACTCGATAGAACATCAACCATCGGTCGATACTGCTGAGGCAGCATCGGCAACGCAGCATTCCGAACCCAATATCAATTCATTCGAGGATCGCGGTTTCAATTTTTTCTATAATGCTGTTTTCTATTCCCCATAACCCATTTTCAGTGAGGAAAAGGAGGGTTTACCATGATCGCAAAGAATATGAAAATGCTCATGATTTTTTTGCTGGGAATTTTTCTAATCCTGCCGGGAAACACGGCCCTGGCGGCTGAAAAGCCCATTATCGTCGGTGCGCCGCTTTCAACCGCCTTTCTTTATGGCTGGGGTCCTGAAAGAGCCTTTACGCTGGCCATTGAGGAAATCAATGCTGCCGGCGGCGTGAATGTGGGCGGCACCAAACGCCCATTCAAATTAGAAGTCATCGATACGCGGGATCTGGAACCGGGTGTGCCGGTTAGCGAGGCCCTTTTGGCGGTCGAAAAGCTGATTCTGGATAAAAAGGCTGATTTCATCGTCGGCGGACCGGTTCGCTCTGAGGCGGCTCTGGCCACCATGCCGCTTTTGAGCAAATACAAAAAGGTTTCGATCCTGTCCACCGGTGTATTGACACCCAAATATCATGCAATGGTGGCCGAAAATTATGACAAATATAAGTATTGTTTTCGCATTCATGGTGAGGCCAAAAACCTGGTGGGCGAGATGTTTGCCAATTTTACCGAATTGAAGGAAAAGTATGGCTTCAACAATCTTTTTATCATTGCCCAGGATGTCTCCCATGCGCGCGGTGCGGCTAAAGTCATGAACTCGGTGGCCACCAAAAAGGGCTGGAATGTTACCGGCGTGGAGATTTACCCCACCGGTGCCACCGATTTTTCAATGGGATTGCTCAAAGCCAAAAACAGCAAGTCCGAAATCATCAATATCTGGATGGATATGCCGGAAAGTGCCATTTTACTGAAGCAATGGTATGAAATGAAAATTCCGGCTCTGCCGTTTGGCTCCACCCTGGCAGCCGCCGAGCAGCCCGGTTTCTGGAAAGCCACCGACGGCAAAGGCGAATTTACCCTTTGCAATGTGGTCAACGCCGGTAACGCGCCTTCCGAGGCCACGCCATGGACCATGAAGTTTTATAACGCTTACGAAAAACGGTGGGGTATCGCACCCGAGGGCTTAGGTGGCTCCAGCAGTTACATGGCCATCTATGTGTTGCGGGATGCCATCGAGCGAGCCGGCAGCCTCGATTCGGACAAGATTGTGGCCGAGCTGGAAAAAACCGATGTGATGGGCGTATACGGACGCTTGAAATTCGACCCCAAAAGCCACCAGGTCATTCCGGCCAAAGATCCAGAGACCGGTGCGGTGGGCAGTATCCTGCAATGGCAGGACGGCAAGCGGGTAGTGGTTTATCCCAGAAGCATTGCCAAGGGTAGCATTCAATTGCCGCCCTGGATGAAAAAATAACACCTGAATCTTGCAGTAAAACGAATGCGAGGTTGAGATTCAATTTTCATATTACACGTTAATCAAATTATAGACATACAATAAAATACCTGTTATGCGGGTTGAAGGTGTTGCTTGCGTTGCGCCTTCAACCCGTTTCACGCCTGTTTTTCCCTGATAATACCATGCAGATATTGATTTACGGTACCATAAACAGTGTTGCCCTGGCGCTATTTGCCCTGGGATTTGCCATGGTGTACGGCGTCAGTCGTTTGCCAAATTTCGCCCATGGCGCCCTCTATGTGACCAGTGGTTTTATCACCTGGACATTCTTCAACACGCTGGAACTGAATTATCTGGTCAGCATCCTGCTGGCGATGATGGTCACCGGGATTATTGGGGCCCTGATCTACCAGTTCGTGCTGATCCGGATCCGGGGGATGGAAATATCTGAAATTATGGCGACCTATGCCATCGGGCTGGCCATTCTGGAGGGGCTCCGCTGGGGTGGTTTCAGGGGCCTAACCTATACCCTGCCGGCCTTTATCGAAGGCAGCACCGAAATTGCAGGCGTATCGGTGGATTACCAGCGTTTGCTGGTCGTTGGTATTGGCGCGGTGGTGGTCACGGTGCTTTGGTTGTTTACCCATTATACGCGTATCGGTCTGGCCCTGCGAGGAATGGCACAGGATGAGCGGGCTGCCATGATGCTGGGTATCGATTCGGACCTGATGGCGCTTGCGGCCATGGGGTTTGGCTCCATGCTGGCCGCTCTGGGGGCCGTGGTGCTGCTTCCTCTGGGGAATATCGTCGTCGAAGCAGGCTATAACGTTCTTATTTTGGCCATTGCAGTTTGCATTGTCGGCGGCCTGGGCAGCTGGATCGGCGCCGTGCTGGCGGCGTTTATTATCGGTTTTGCCCAGATTCTAACCGTTGTTTACCTGGGGGCCCATTATCAGATGGTGGTCGCCTTGCTGGCGATCATCATAACGCTGATTTTAAGACCCTCTGGGCTGTTTGGACTTCAGAAAGAGCTGGAAGAGCGCGTATGAATGTATCAAAAGAGCAGCGCCGCAAGGAACGTTTGGATCGGGGGATTAAGGTCCGATCTGAAGGCATCTACGCTCTGATGTCATGGCGGGAGCTGTCATATCTATTTCTACCGCGGGTCGCGCTGATCGGCGGTCTGTTGGTTTTGCCGCTGGTAATGCCCTCCATGTACTGGCAACGGGTGATATCTATCGTCTGCATCTATGCCTTACTGGCATTGAGTTTTGATTTTCTGGCACATTACGTGGGCCTGGTGTCATTAGGCGGTGCATTTTTTATTGGAACAGGCAGTTATATTGCCGCTATTCTCAACACGTCGTTTGGATTGTCGCCCATTTTTACCATTCCGATTGCCACCTTGCTGGGTGCGGTTATCTGTACCGTTCTTTTGCTTCCGTGTCTTCCATTGCGGGGCGTTTATTTTGCAATCGTCACCCTGATGTATCCGCTGCTGCTGGCGCGGGTCATCGAAGCGCTGGATATCCTGGGCGGAACCGACGGGATTGTGGGTATCGAAAGTTTTGCCAACCGCTGGATGGAGCAATATTTCATTATCGTGATGGTACTGGTACTGCTATTTGGCACCCGTCGATTGGTTAACCAGGATATCGGCCTGGTTTTCAGAGCGGTTAAAGACAATGATCAGTCGGTTCGGGCGTCGGGAATGAGCGTGACCTACTA